>CAZAFQ010000041.1:0-5823 GCA_964484885.1 uncultured Candidatus Saccharibacteria bacterium
GAACCAGATCAAGGACCGGGAAGATGCAAAAGTTCTATAATGGAGCTGCTATAATTGCTAAGGAGAATGGCGTTGATATTGTACCGGTAGCTATCAAGGGAACGTATGACATCCTTACGCCTAACGAGAAATGGCCCCATCTTCGGAAAATAGCGGAGTATAAATTCCTTCCACCGATAGAAGTGACAAAAATAGAGAAAGATCCGGAAACTATAGTTCAAAAAATCTTAATGCCAAAAATTGCAGAAGAAGTAAAGGAGACGTGCTAAGGTATAGAATCTATGAAAAATGACATTTTTATAACTGGAGCCTCTGGCTATATCGGGAAAGAATTTCTATCAGAATTAGTAAAGAGAGAAGCAACAAGAACCATATACTGCCTGATATTAAATAGTGAGCACAATGATTTCAAAAATGTTAAGTTTATCAAGGGTAATCTGCTGAAACCCAGTTCTTACCAAAGCTACTTGAATAACTGTAAAACTGTTTTTCACCTTGCTGGCTATGTTAAACATAAAATAAGTGCTCGAGAAAAGAATTACAAGGCTAATTACATAGGTACAAAAAAAATTCTAGAAGCTTCGATTGATTCAGGAGTGAGTGACTTTGTTTACTTAGGATCAGCTGGGGTTTTCCATTCACACACTAGTGATATTTGCAACGAGACCTTACCACATACCACAAAACACAGTAATTATTACTGCTATACTAAATATATTTCTCATCAATTAGTGAGAATTTTTTCCAAAAGAGGACTTTCGATAACGACGATTATGCCAGTTTCAATTTATTCTAAAGATGCACCGATGTTTCTTGAGCTAATTGATTTTCTTTATAAGAGAAAAATATTTTTTAAATCACTTCTCGACAAAAAAATATTTTTAGTAAGTAGGAAGAATGTTACCAAGGCCTTGATAAGTTTTGACTCCTTAGGCCCGGATCCAGATGGTTATTTGCTTACAGATGATTCAATTAGCATGCGTGAAATAATAGACATTATTTCTAAAGAGCTCTCCATAAAAATTAGGGTCTTGCCGACTCCACAAATAGCAACATCTATCATTTTGAATCTTCTTCACCTTTACACTATTTTTACGGACAGAGACTTATACGTAAATAAAGAAAATTATAACTTTCTTAATGGAAATCTAAGAGTTAATAGCTCAAAAGTAAGAAAAAGATTAAAGCTTGAAGAGGGAAACTTCAGGAATGTTTTGAAAAAAATGGCTGCAAATTATAGGATGAAGTTAAATGAAAAATAATACAAAAAACTTGGTAATATTTGATGTTGGTAGGACATTAGCCGATGTCACCCATCAAGACATTGTGAAATTCTTTGTTAGTAAGAAGAAGATGAACATTCCTTTTTTAATGATTATTACTTTCCTATTCTTTTTACATAAGGTTATTGGAATTGACGAGAGGGCAGTCTGTCTTCTTACAAAAAAAGCATATAAAGTATTTAAAAACATTAGTCTAAAGGAGCTTAATTCACTTTCTGAGGAATATTATATTAATAAATTCAAGAAAAAAATTTTTAAAGAAGCCATTAATCTTATTAATGAGCACAAAAGAAGAGGGGATGAGGTTGTTTTAATCACAGCATTATTGTCAAATATTGTTGATTATGCAAGGAAAGATTTGGGTTTAAAATATTTAATTGCCCCAAATATGGAAATAAAAGAGGGTGTTTTTACGGGTGAAATTAGAGGGTTGATCCCTTATGGTCAAAACAAGCTCCGATTAGTGAGAGAGTTTGCAAAACAGTATAATTTTAAGCTTGAAGACGCTTATTTTTACTCTGATAGGTATTCAGATTTAAAGCTTTTTAAAGGTGTCAAGCACAAGGTTGTTTTTAATCCGGAACCAAAACTTAGAGAATTTGCAATAAATAATGGATGGAGAATAATTGATCCCGATAAGCCTTGATAGTATTTTCTCGTTATTTTTACTGCTTACCTCGATATTATCGATAATATTAGGAATTTTTGTTTTAGTTAGAAACAGAAAATCCATGATAAATATTTTGTGGTCTGGAGTTAGTTTCTGCACTGGTCTTTGGAGTTTTTCTTTATTCAATATAGTTATTTCTAACAGTAACTCAAGTACTGTAACTTGGAACAAGCTTTTGTATATCGGGGCAGTTTTTGTTCCGGTCTTGTTCTATCAATTTGTTTCTTCGCTACTTAATATCAAATCAAAACTAAATAATTACTTTATTTATCTTTGTTATTTTTTTTCTGTAATTTTCTTAATTTTTAATTTTCTAGATTTATTCTTTAATAAAGCCCCAGATAAATACGGACTAGATTATTGGTACACGACTGGAGTCACCGGATATTACTATCTCTTCATTGCTTTTTTTGTTCTACTTGTGCTTTTATCCTTTTTCAATATTGCAATAAGATATCAAAAATTGGGAGGACTTAAAAAAAATCAAGTAAAGTATGTTTTTTTGACTGGATTAATTGGTTTTGGCGGTGGAGCAACGAATTTTTTCCCCCAAATCTTTCAAATATATCCTTTCGGCAATTTTTTTATTGCTTTTTATGTGGCGGTCATTTCTTATGCAATCGTTAAACATCGATTAATGGATATTCGTTTAATAGTTGCGCGTTCTGTGGCCTATATTTTACTTATTACCGTTATCGCTGCGTTCTATGCCGGAGGAGTGCTTGGTCTACAGATTCTTTTTTTCCCGAGCGAGCTAGAGCAATTCAGTTTAACCCAGGGGATACTCCGAACAGCTCTAGCGGTTATTATGGTTTTCACTTTTCAGCCCTTGCGTAAATGGATTACTGAGAAAACTGATCATCTTTTCTATAAGAATCCTTATAATTCTGAGGAACTTCTGGGTGAACTCTCCCACAAAATTAGCTCCACAATTATTATGTCGGAACTTCTTCACAAAGCTCTCAGTATACTGGTCAATCATATGAAAATTTCCCGAGCACTTTTTGTGATTTTCAAAAAAGAAGATCGGATCTATACCAACCTTTCTCTTGGATATAAAGAAAACATTAAGATATACGGAGAAGAGGTGGCAAGACTGGGGAAAGCCGGAATGGCTATTTATGATGAGCTAGGAGAGGGCAGTCAGCTTAGAAAACTGTTGTTAAAATATCAAGCCGCTGTTTCAATCCCGCTTAAGACGGAAAAAGGAATGGCCGGTGTATTATTTTTAGGAGAGAAAAGTTCTGGTGATATGTTTTCAAACCAAGATTTAAAAATTTTTGAAATCATTGCTCCGGAGATTGCCGTTGCCGTTGAGAACGCAAAAGCTTATGAGGAAATTCAAAAGTTTACCGTTGTTTTGAAGGAGGAAGTTTCAAACGCTACCGAAGAATTAAAAGATGCTAATAAAAATTTACGGGAACTTGATAAAGCTAAGGATGAATTTATCTCCATGGCATCGCATCAGCTTCGGACGCCTCTGACTGTGATTAAGGGGTATCTTTCAATGGTTTTGGGTGGTGATGTTGGAGAGATTAAACCGATGCAAAAAGAATTTCTCACCGAAGCGTTTAACGGCTCTAATAAGATGGTAGCTCTTATCAACAATCTTCTTAACGTTTCCAGAATGGAAACCGGAAGATTTTTTCTTGAACCGGCAAAATTTGATTTGGCAGTCGTGATTAAGGAAGAAATGAAGCAATTGGCTAAGGTTGCCAAGGATAAGAAGACAAAGTTAGTCTTTGAGGAACAAAGGGTTCCAAAAATTTACGCCGATGAGATGAAAATCAGACAAGTAGTTATGAACTTTATTGATAATGCCGTTCATTATACTAATCAAGGAACGGTAAAAGTGAGAATCTATCGTAATGAAAAGAATGTTTGTTTTGAAGTTAAAGATGACGGAATCGGAATTCCTGAGGATCAGCAAGGCAAGTTATTCTCTAAATTCTTTCGAGCCGACAATGCAAGGCAATTTCGACCGGACGGAACGGGTTTGGGGCTATATTTAGCTGCCAAAGTAATTGAAGAGCACAAAGGAAAACTGATATTTGCCTCAGAAGAGAATATTGGCTCAACTTTTGGCTTTTCACTTCCCCTTGAAGCAAAAATCAAGCCATCAAAGCGTAATGAGCTTTCCCGGCAACTTCTTTCGAAAGAGCCCAAAGTGCAGGAGATCGTTGGAAGAATAAGCAAGAGGTGAGTGCTGCTAGCTTAGCCAGAAGATAAGGATCAGTAAAAGGGGATAAGCTTATTTGATAATATCATAGTCGATTAATGGCTATCATTTGTGGCTGAAGCTGTTATTTTTTTGTAATCTCAGACGTATTAATCTTTATTTTTCTTGCTATATTACGTTCATATCTATTACTAAAAAGAAAGGAAGATATGGAATTTTTTAATGTTCGAAAAAGAGAGAAAGTTGATATTCCTGATGATAAAATTAAAAAAACCACTTACGGAAGAGAAACGAGCCGAGTCAGATATGCCGTAAGGGCAGTGGATGATGACGGTACCAATCTTACAAAGTTTATCTCAAAGGAGACTTTTAACAGCCTAAAGGTTCCGGAAGATAAGTAAGAGAGTACTCTTATGGGTAAGTCTTTTATTTTTGATGGATTGGAGGCGAATATCGAAATGCTTTCAGGTCAAAAATAAGGGTATCTTCGAAAAGATAACTCATTATCATTTTTTTGCCAGCCTTAGATTTCATCTTTAACCTTATCCAGTGACTCTCGCACCAATCCCTTTTTCCTGATTATCTCTTTTGTCGTTAAATAAAATTCAAGTTCCGGATAGCAAAGCTGATCTTGGATATAGTGATACAGATGACCTTTTATCCTTTTATGAGGGCAAATAAAGATTATTGCTGGGAAAGGCTTGTCAGGATATTTTTCATACCAGGTATCATCCTCATAATATTTAAGATATTGGTTAACCCTGGCTCTCATTGCTCTGGGTGGAATTTCATCAAAGAGATCCAGAAAGTATCTTTTAACGTTTCCTCTTTCGGTAAATATAGCAAAATAGGCATCGGGCTTTGGTTCTAGGACATAATCTCTTCCCCAAAGATCGGTCTTAGCGAAATAATAAAGCGTTGAGTTAGCTTTATCGGTAAAGCCTTGGAGTGAGATGTGGGTGTCAGCTAAGAATAAGCAGTGGTCTTTAAATTCCTTCGTCCTATCTTTTTCTCGCCAGACTCTTCTATCAAGTAGTTGCGGTTTAACATGAGGCTGGTCTTTTAGGTACTTTCGAGAAGACGGAGTTAGATGGTAAATCGCAGCACTTCCAGCAAATTTCTTCTCATAATCCTTAGTTAAGCAGTCTTTCTCTACTAAGTTATTTAACCAAATCTGAATTTGTCCATGATATTTATGTCTTAGCATTTTCTGAATATGTAATCTATTTAAGAATCTGAATTTATACAGAAGAACCAGTATTTCCAATTCTTTCTTTGCCAGCCCAGTAGTCTCTTTTTCTTTTTTCTTTATCTTTTCTATTTTTCTCTCCACGCTTATCAATCACCATAGCTAGGACTCTGATCAGTATAGTATATATAAAAATAATGTAGAGAAGAAATCAATATTTACATATAAAATCATCATTAAAAACTAGCAGTAGGATGATATTTTTTATGGGTGAATAAATGTTCGGGGAAAGCACTATCTTACCGTAAATAGACTCGAAAGTTCGGTTAAGATATATAAAAACTCGAACCTAAATTAAGGTCGAGTTCTCATACGCTTGATATCTTCCGCAGAGCCGCTCTGATTATTTGAACGCCTATATTTTTTACAATCTAGCTCTGTTTGTTCAAGGCGATAGTATCTTTTTTGGTAGCGCCTACGGGATTCGAACCCGTGTTACCAG
>CAZAFQ010000042.1:0-5780 GCA_964484885.1 uncultured Candidatus Saccharibacteria bacterium
AAAGATGTACTGAAAATCGAGATCCCATTATGGAATATTATCAAAATCATTGCTCTTGTTGTGCTTTTCTATCTTTTGTTTTTGATTAAGGATATTCTAGTCATTTTAATTATTAGCTTTATTTTTGCTGCAGCCTTCGAACCGGTGGTTGATCGATTTGAATCAAAATTTCATTTACCACGATGGGTAGGCATATCCCTTATTTATATCAGTATTGCCTTAATATTCTACTTATTTTTCAGCATGGTTTTCCCGATCTTGAAAGATCAGCTCAGTGCCTTGCTTGCTAATTGGAACCAATATATTGATCGTCTCGAATCCATGGCTTCTAGTTTGCCCGGAGCATATGGGGCGAGATTGAGAGATGCTCTTAGCAGTCTTCCAAATGAATTGTCAAGCTTTCAGGTTGGAGGAATTTTCAGAAGTCTCTTTGGCTTTGTAACCGGAGTAGCAGGTCTTTTTGTTGTTCTGGTAATTAGTTTTTACATTCTTTCATTAAAAAACGGTATGAATAAAACTCTTTCTGCCTTTGTTCCCGAAAGAAGACGCGATCTCTTCATTAAAATATTTTCAAAGATAACGAAAAAAATTAGTCATTGGTTTGGTGGTCAATTAATCCTATCATTTGTAATCGGGGTGATTACCTTTGTGGGATTATGGATAATGAATATTCCCTATCCATTAATTTTGGCAATATTTGCAGCTATTACCGAGCTTATCCCTTTAGTAGGTCCCTGGATTGGCGCTGTTCCGGCTGTATTAGTTGCTTTCTTTATTAGTCCCGTGATGGCACTGATTGTCGCAATCTTTTATCTTTTCGTCCAGCAGCTTGAGAATCACATTTTGGTTCCTCAAATTATGAAGAAGGCGGTCGGTCTCAATCCGATTGTGGTTATTTTAGTTCTTTTGATTGGAGCAAGGTTATTGGGAGTCCTGGGTGTTTTAATAGCAGTACCGGTTACAAGTGCAATTAATGTAATAATTAAAGAGTGGCCAAGAAAGGAAAGGGAAAATGGAAATTAATTATTTTGGCAGATCTTGCTTCAAAATAATAAGTAAGAATTTAAGTATCTTAATGGATCCATTTGATCCGCAAAAAATCGGATTAAAGATGCCAAAAGTTGAAACGGATGTGCTTCTTGTTAGTCATTCTCATCATGACCATTCTTATACTGGAAACATAAAAGGAGAATACTTGCTTTTTGATTCTCCCGGAGAATACGAAGTGAAAGGCATAAATATTGATGGGATTCTCTCCTACCATGATGAATCAAAAGGCAGTGAAAGAGGTACAAACACTATTTTTATAATAGAAATCGAAGATATGAAGCTTTGTCATCTAGGAGATTTGGGGACAGATCTTGATAGTGCTCAGCTTGAAAAAATTGATGGAGTAGATATTTTATTTATACCGATCGGTGGAAACTATACTATTGATTCTAAAACCGCTGTTAAAATTATTAGCGATGTCGGGCCTAGAATTGTCATCCCAATGCATTATGCTACCGAAAAGGAGACCGATCTTGCCGGGTTAGATAAGTTCTTAATCGAAGTTGGAGAAGAAGCAGAGGTTCTAGATAAACTAAAAGTCACAAAAAAAGACCTTGAAGAAGGGCTGAAGGTTGTTGTTCTGAAGAGTTAAATTATTTAACTCTGCTTAAAGTTCGGATACAACTCGTACAAGCCTTGACGGTCTTTTCCTTACCGTTAATGATAATTTTAGTCTTTTGGATATTCGGAAGCCAGCGTCTCTTAGTCTTTAAGTGAGAGTGGGAAACATTGTGTCCGGTAATTGGTTTTTTATGACAGATCTCGCATTCGATACTCATGATTTTTTTGTTTTCCGTTAATTGCTTAAAATACCCAGTAATGTTACCATAACTAAGCACATTAGTCAATTTTAAAAGGAAAACTTAAATATATGTTTCTTCGAATATTCAGTGGTGGTGTGGATCCGCTTATTGGAGTCTTTTGGATCGTTGGTCTTCTCTTTGCCATAACGGTTCACGAATTTATGCATGCTTGGACGGCCAATTATTTTGGTGATCCCACAGCTAAGTATATGGGTAGGGTGACCTTGAACCCTATTGCCCATCTTGATCCTATCGGGACTCTGGCAATCCTTTTCCTTCCGATAGGCTGGGGGAAGCCCGTTCCGGTCAATGAGGCAAACTTTAGAAATCGTAGAAAAGCTTCTGCTATAGTTTCTCTGGCCGGACCGCTTTCTAATCTATTTGTGGCTTTTGTTTTTTCAATTTTCTTACGGTTCGGACTGATAACCAATGAATATGTCCAAGCTCTTTTTTTGGTAATAATCATTATTAATATTTTCTTACTTGTTTTCAACTTGATACCGATTCCGCCGCTTGATGGCTCAAAGATACTTTATTATTTTCTACCTCGGAATATTAACATCCAACAATTAGAAGCTTATGGTCCTTTTATCCTTCTAATGTTACTTTTTTTGACCGGCGGAGTTTTTATTAGTTTGATTTCTTCTGCAGCATCTTTTATTTTAAGTATACTTGGAGTTAGCGGCTCACTATTTTAAAAATGACCTCTTTTTGTTATAATCACCCAGTTAGGTTCAAAGTTTTGAGAGAGTTTTAAGCTTGTCAATTCCTCGGGATTAGCTGTGAGGGATAGGAAGACGAGAGCATGCTTAAAAAAACAAACAAGAGGAAGAAGCAAAGATAACGGGGAGTAGCATAGCTGGCCTAATGCGCAGGGCTGGGGGTCCTGAGATCGGAGGTTCAAATCCTCTCTCCCCGACCATGCTATAATTTGCCGTCTTACTACGGTGATTTTACGGGATCAGATGTTACTGCTCCTTTGCGATTACTTCTTTTTAGGACGGAATCTATAGATTTTTCTGGTAAGAAGTGAATATTGGATTAAGTGGTCCTTCTAGAAATAAGATAAAAAATTATGGAAAAAGTAATTGAAGTAAAAAATTTGGTTAAGAAATACGAAAATATCACGGCGGTTTCTGATGTCAGCTTTGATATTTATCGAGGGGAAATTTTCGGACTTTTAGGCGAGAACGGTGCCGGAAAGACAACAACCCTGGAAATTATGGAAGGCTTAAGAAAGGCCACCTCTGGTAAGATAACTATCCTTAACCATAATATTAAAAATGGTTTGAATGAAATAAAGGAGAGAATTGGAGTCCAGCTCCAATCTTCTGCTTACTTTAGCTTCTTAACGCTTCAGGAAATTTTAGAAATTTTCGGGTCTTTTTATGCTAAATCGTTAAATCCAGATGAGCTTTTGCAAATGGTGGGCTTGCAAGAAAAGGCAAACTTTTTTGTTAATAAATTGTCAGGCGGTCAGAAACAAAGATTTTCGATAGTCGCCAGTCTTATCAATGACCCTGATATTGTTTTTCTTGATGAGCCGACGACCGGACTTGATCCTTTGGCACGGAGAAGTCTTTGGGATGTAATTACAAAAATCAAAGGGAAAGGGAAAACAGTTATTTTGACTAGTCATTATATGGAAGAGGCGGAAGTTCTCTGCGACCGAATAGCAATTATGGATCGAGGCAAAGTAATTGCCCTCGATAAGACTCACAAGCTGATCGAAAGATCAAGCAATCCTTACCGAATTAGCTTTGTTTCGCCAGGGCTAGAAGATAAAGATAAGATAAGTTTAGAAAAACTTGGTATTCTCGAAAAATTAGCTGATAAAGAATACTATTATGTTTTTAAATCAAAAACAGCTGATCATCTTAACAAAGCGCTTGGGATTATTCACGGAAAATCTCCCGAAAGCCTGATGGTTGGACGGGCAACTCTAGAAGATGTCTTTATAGAGCTAACGGGCAGAAAGATTGAGGAAATTTAATGTTTAAACTATTTAAAACAGATCTAAAAATGATTGTAAGGAATAAGCAGGCCTTAGCTTGGGCATTACTTTTCCCCTTGCTCTTTACTTCAATATTCGGGCTATTCTTTGGCCGGGATAATACTTCCTTAGGAACAATTAATGTTATTAATGAGTCAAGCAGTGAGCTGGCAAAAAACCTAACTAAAAGTTTAGAAGAATCAAATTTGTTTAAAATTGAATATTTGCAATCAGTTGATGAAGCAAAGGAAGAAATTGCTGATGGAAAAATGCAGGCAGCTCTATACTTGCCGGGGAAATTCGGGATAAAGGCCCCGGATGCAATTACAAAATTAACGGTATTCTATGATCCGGGAAGTACCCAGATGGCGAGTGCCTTAACTAATTTTGTTGATAAGTATTTAACCGGAGCTAGCTTTGCAATTCAAGAGGCCAAGCCGATTTTTTCAGTTCAGCAAGAGCAGGTTAGTTCCAGTAAGGAATTAAATTATTTTGATTTTGTTCTAGCCGGTGTTCTCGGTTTGGCCTTAATGAACGGGTCAGTGATTGGAGTCGCAGTGGCAATGGGGAAGTATCGGGAAGATCAGATTTTAAAAAGGATTACCACGACTCCTTTACCGGTCTGGAAATTTATTATGGCCGAAGTGCTTTCCAGGCTAGTACTTAATGTTTTTCAGATTACAATAATTCTTTTAGTCGGTATTTATGCTTTTGGAGCTCACATTTCGGGAAATTATTTTGTCCTTTTGGCGGTCGCACTTCTTGGCGGGATACTCTTTCAGCTAATCGGTTTTGTAATTGCTTCTTTGACAAAAACGGTTGATGCGGCCCAGGGGATGACACAAGCGATAATTTTACCGATGATGTTTTTGGCAGGAGTTTTCTTCCCAATTGACGCACTCCCCAGATGGTTATCGCCGATTGTTCAATATTTGCCTTTAGCGCCGCTTCTTCGTATTCTTAGAGAGGTTGCCCTGGAAAACTTGTCGCCATTTCATAATCTAACCAATGTCGGGATTGTTACTGCCTGGATTGTTGTCGCCTTGGCAGTAGCGATTTGGAAATTCAGGCTATCAGAGGAGTAGGATGGAGAAAATAATTATTTTTACAGATGGAGGCGCTAGAAATAATCCCGGACCGGCCGGAATCGGAATTGTATTTTACGATGAAGAGGGAAAGATTATTAAAGAATACAGCGAATATATAGGAGAAACAACCAATAATCAGGCTGAATATAGGGCTCTGATTAAAGCCCTTGAGCTTGTTCAGGCATACAGCTCCAAAGAAATTGAATGCTATCTAGACAGTGAATTAGTAGTAAAACAACTTAATAAAGAATATAGAGTTAAAAACGAGGAAGTAAAGAAACTCTATGCTAAAGTGCTAGATTCAATAATTTTTAAAAATATTTCTTTTCACCATGTTCCTCGCGAGAAGAATAAGTTAGCTGACCGGCTGGTTAATAAGGCAATTAACGCACAGATGCTTAAATAATTGACCTTTAAAATGCTAGAGTTTATACTGTTAATAACACATAAGAAATGCGAGGGTCTGCTTGTCTTATTCGGGTCATTTTTTTAGAAAAAATTATTTCTTCCGAGCTGTTCTAATTTTATTCTTAGGCTTCTTTCTCATCCAAAGTATTTTCTTTCCTTCATTTTTTGCTGATGCTGATAGCAGCCAAATTACATGGAATACAGCCGGTAATTTTGATGGTAGTGAGCCTCCAGAAGGAGCGATGGCCGGAGTTACTGTAGTTGACGCAAGCCTTGACTTAGCTGATGATTCTGTAAAGTTAGATCTCAGTGGAAACTTAGGATGGAAGGGGGCCTACTCTGAGTCTACCAGTGATGGATATCAAGCCAGGATTATTCATAGTGCTGTTTGGACCGGCTCCAAGATGATTGTCTGGGGAGGACTTGACGATGACTATA
>CAZAFQ010000043.1:0-5772 GCA_964484885.1 uncultured Candidatus Saccharibacteria bacterium
GAGACAGGAACGATATTGCCAGAGGATAATGAGTTAGTCAGTCAGCATTCGGAGCCTGTCGAAGGTGTTACAGGAACTGGCAATGTCGAAGTAATTTCAAAAATCGAAGCTAAGATCGAGGAAGATCAGCGTCCGGTTGCCAAAGTAAGTGAATCGGAAAAGGTTATTGCCTCAAGGCCGGAATTTAACCAGGAAGTTCAAGGTCTGGCAGATCAGAAGAAGAATATTCTTATATCTGCACAACAGGTTCAAGGAGATTCTTCAAAGCTCAAAATTGAACCTTTTCAAAGCGGATTCCCAATTGGAGGGGAAGGAACAAAAGCAATGTATCCCTCTCATCAAGTCAGTCCCAAAATATTCAAAACATTAATTATTATTGTGCTAGTTATCGTTGCTATCGCTGCTTGTTTTTATGCTTATTTGCATTTTGATGGTATAAAACAAACAATTAACCAAATGATAGTTCTTTCGGGAGAGTTAATTTTTCAATGAGTAAAATAAGAGATATTTCTGCAAGAGAGATACTTGATTCGAGGGGTATCCCAACGGTTGAAGTAGAGATAGCTTTAGCCAATGGAATAAAAACAAGTGCTTCGGTCCCGGGAGGAACCTCCTGTGGCCGGTTTGAAGCTTGTGAAATTCGGGATAAGGATGGAAGGGGGGTGAAGAAAGCAGTTTCAAATATCATCAATAAGATTGCTCCTCGGCTTCATGGTGCAAACGTTGATAATCCTAAAGACATTGATGAAATTCTTTGCTTAATAGACGGGACTGAGTCAAAGAGTAAGATTGGGGCGAATGCAATTTTGGGTGTCTCTTTGGCAGCTTGGAAAGCAAATAGCCTGGTAGACAGAACCGAACTTTTTAGGAGAATCTCCAAAATATATGGTTTTAAAAGGGAAGCTCTGCCGAAACCTGAAGCGGTAATGATCGAAGGGGGGCTTCACTCTTCAAGTAATCTGGATTTTCAAGAATTTATGATTACTTCGACTCGTAAAAAAATTTCTGATTGTGTTTCAGACATTAGCTTAGTTTACGAAACGCTCAAGAAATATTTGAAAAAAAATGGGTATGGAACAAACGTCGGTCTTGAAGGGGCCTTTGGTCCGAATTTTTCTTCTAATCGAGAAGCGATTGATTTTATCGCCCGAGCCATTTCTGATAGCGGCCTGACTCTTGGAAAAAATATATTTATTTGTCTTGATATCGCTGCCGGTTCTTTTTGGGATGAAAAAACAAAAAAATATCTTTTGAAGCTAGAGAATGCCGCTTTAACTCCAAGTCAAATGGTAGGGTATATCGAAAATTTATTAAAAAAATTTCCAATTATGTCAATTGAAGATCCCCTCGCTGAGGAAGACTTTGAAGGATGGCAGTATTTAACGGAACGCGTTGGAGACAAGGTTGCTATTGTTGGTGATGATCTTTTTGTAACCAATCCGGCAAGAATTCAACATGGAATTGAATATCAACTAGCTAATGCGGTTATTATCAAGCCTAATCAAATAGGGACCGTTAGCGAAGCAGCCGAGTCAATTCTTCTTGCTAAAAAAGCCGGTTGGAAAACTATTGTCTCTCATCGAAGCGGCGAAACCAACGATGATTTCATTGTTGATTTGGCAGTCGGAGCCGGAGCTGATTTCTTAAAAATCGGGGCTCCGTCTCGAGGTGAAAGAGTTGCAAAGTACAACCGCTTGTTAGCAATTGAGAGGGTTGAAAAATGAGAAAAATTTTATTTATAATTTTTGACGGTTTGGGAGATCGACCCTCGGAAAAACTTTCAGGGATGACTCCACTTCAATATGCAAAAAAACCCTTTCTCGATGAGCTAGCCAGCGAAGCTTCACTGGGTCTTCTATCTCCGCTTCCAAAAGATATCTATCCCACAAGTGAGGAATCACATCTGGCTCTTTTTGGCTACCATTATCAGAAAGATTATCCTGGTAGAGGAGTTTTGGAAGCCTTGGGAGCCGGTATCGGCTTGAAAGAAGGACAGATTGCTTTTAGAGCAAATTTTGGGACTGTCGATGAAGATTTAAAACTGGTTGACCCGCGAGCGGGCTTGATTACTAATACAAGAGCCTTAGCATCAGCTTGCCAAGGGATAGAGATTGAATCTATTAAATTTCGCCTCTATCCGATTTTAGCCCATCGGGCAGTTTTGATCTTGGAAGGGGATCCTGTAAAGGAGTATTTAAGGTTGACTCGGAAATCTGTAATTACCGATACTGACCCGCATAAAGCGGGACCACGAAAGCTCGGTGTTAGAGTTTTAAAACCAACTGATCTTAAAAAAACGAAGCCGGGGCAAATAATTTCACAAGCATTGGAACAATACCAGGTAAAAACTTTTGAAATATTACAAAAGCATTCGGTTAATAAGAAACGGGTGAGGAGGGGACTGCTACCGGCAAATTTCATTCTTACTCGAGGCGGAGGAAATATAGTTAAAGTACCGAGCTTTAAGGCAAAGTATGGTCTCAGTAGTTGCTGTATTGCCGGCGCGCCTCTGTATAAAGGGATCGCTCGATATTTAGGAATGGAAAACATCTTCGCAAAAGGAGCAACCGGAACTTTGAATACGAATATCAAGTCAAAAGTAAAAACTGCTCTTGGATCTTTGGAGAAATTTGACTTTGTCTTTTTACACTTTAAGGGCACTGATATTGCCGCCGAAGATTATGGTGATCCGAAAATGAAAGCCAACTTTATTTCAAAAATTGATCGAGAGCTGGGGAGCTTGAGAGGGGCGAAGGAAGCTATTATTGTTGTGACCGGGGATCATACTACCGTTTGTGAACTGAAAGATCATGCCATAGATCCCGTTCCCCTGTTAATTAGAGGCGGACGGGCTGATCTTATAAAAACCTTTGATGAGCGAAGCTGCAGAAGAGGCAGGTTGGGAGTCTTATCAGGGGCCGATCTGATGCCTTATTTATTAAAATTGAGAAACCAGAATGTTTGATATTATCACAATCGGAGGCGCAACCAGAGATATTTTCTTTCAATGCTATAAAGACGGCAAGGTCTTGGATAAAGACCAAAAGGAGCTCCTGGCTTTTGAGTATGGATCAAAAATTATTCCGGATGAAACATTCTTTTCTTATGGCGGTGGCGCCTTTAATACATCCGTAAACTTTGCCAAACAAGGGTTAAAAGTCTCCTGCCTTTGTGCTATTGGGCAAGAAGGAACCGGGGACTTGATTTTACAGAACCTAACAGAGAACAAAGTTGACATTTCACTAATTCAAAGAGTAAACGAAACTCACACTGGTCTTTCAGTTATTGTTTCTGCCAAAAAAGACCGAGTTGCCTTTCTTTATCGCGGTGCAAACAATTTTTTGAAAATGCCTCAGCCAGAAAGAATTTTACAAACCAACTGGTTATACATTACATCATTAAATAATCAGGCTACGAAGGTGCTTCCGGAAACCATTGAGATTATTGAAAGGAAAAATATCAAGCTTGCTTTAAATCCTGGAATGTCCCAAATCAAGAAAAACGATAAAGGTTTTTCTTTAGCCGTCAAAAGAGCTAATATTCTAATTTTGAATAGAGAGGAAGGGATTTGTCTTTTGGGGGAGGAGCCAGAGATCGAAAACCGCCTGCTGGTTAGAAAGCTCCTTGATATTGGACCCCAGATCGTTGTCTTAACTGACGGAGAAAATGGTAACTATGTTGGTAATCATGAAGAATTTCATTTTGCTCCGGCGATCCGCTCAATTTACAAAGAAAGTACCGGTGCGGGGGATGCTTTTGGGGCAACTTTTGTTGCGAATATAATAAAAGGTAGTAACATCAAATTATCGCAGCAGTTAGCAAGCATCAATGCTGCCAGTGTTGTTGAGTCATTAGGAGCGACTCAGGGGTTACTTTCTGCAAATGAGATCAAGAGGCGCCTAGTTAAAATAACGGTAAGATAAAATGCTTTCAAAGATTCCTACAAAAACTAGATATCGAAGTAATTTTGACTCGAAAAAGAAGAAAATACTTTTTGTTTTGGCCTTAATTTTTATCGGGGTTGTTTTTTATGGGCTGTACAATCTTTCAAAAGTAGCACCAGTTAACGAGGAAAAGATTCCAATAAAAATTTCAACCGGCGACCAACCAATGACAAAGGAAATTAAAGTTGTTGTTAATACTGAAGGTCATCCATTGAATATCAGGAAAGAAGGGAATGAAACATCTGATAAGATTGGACAAATTCCTGACAAAACACAGATTACGGTCCAGCAAGAACTTAATGGTTGGTACAAAGTTGTTTATTATGATCAGGAAGGCTGGATTTCAAAACAATATACAGTTCTGATCGATGAAAACCAGTCACCTCAAGTTGATAAGACAGCCAATTGGCAAAGATTTACCGGTTCCGGTTATGCTTTCAAGTATCCGCAAGGATGGCATAGCCAGAATTATACGGTTGGAGAAACTCCGATTCGGATCGGTTTTTCTAACAATGAACTACCAAAGGAACCAGGGGTTTTTTTACCGATTGAGCTTAAAGTTTATTCAAAGGTAAATAAACCAAGTGATGACTTTAGGGATGATCCAGGCGTCCAAAAAGAAAATCTTAAAGTTGCTGGAGTTGAAGCTGTTCGTTATACTTTTGTTAGTTATGAATCCAGTACTGAAATTAATATTATCGAGTTTGAATACGGCGAAAGCGTCTATAATTTCTATGATAATGGTGGCTATCTCGAAGACTTAAAAACTATTTTAAATACTTTTGAATTTACTTTGTGATGAATTTAAAGAATTTATTTTCACCTAAATCTATCGCAGTAATCGGAGTTTCTCAGGAAGCGAAAAAACTTGGATCTCTTGTTTTTTCTAATTTGAAGAAAGCTGGATTTAGCGGCTCACTTTACGGTGTCAATCTTAATGGCGGTAAATTTGAGAATACAGTTCTCAAAAAAAATATTGCCGATATTGATGAGGCGGTAGAGCTGGCGATTATTATAATTCCACGAGAAGGCGTTCTTGATGTTGTAACTGATTGTGGCAAAAAGGGGGTTAAGAATATTATTATTATTTCTTCAGGATTTTCTGAAACCGGCTCTGCCGGCAAGGATTTAGAGCAAAAGATTGTTAATGAGGCTCAAAAATATGGCATGAGAATCCTCGGTCCTAATTGCCTTGGGCTACTTTCAACGGCTGACAAGCTGAATGCGACATTTGCCTGCAGTCTGCCTTATCAGGGGAACCTTTCTTTATTTTCTCAGTCTGGTGCGGTTGGCTCGGCAATCTTGGATTCTGCCGGAGAAGAAAATTTAAATTTTTCGAAATTTGTTTCTCTGGGGAATAAAGCGGACATTAGTGAAAATGAAATTTTAGAATTTCTGGAGAATGATCCTCAGACCCGAGTAATTTTAGGTTATTTAGAAAGTGTTAAGGATGGAAGAGAATTCTTGAAAATCGCCTCGCGTACTGGGAAAAGAAAGCCAATTATTCTGATTAAGTCCGGAGTGACTAAAGCTTCTGCAAAGTCAGTCTCTTCCCATACCGGCAATATCGCCGGATCAGACTTACCGGTGGAAATTGGATTTCGACAGGCTGGCATTATCCGAGTAAGTTCGATTGATACATTAATTGATTTTGCAAAAATGTTTCTTTTTTCACCAAAAATGCATGGCAGTGGCTTGGGAATTATTACTAATGCCGGTGGGTTAGGGGTGATGGCAGTTGATGCGCTGGAAAACACTGACTTAAAGTTAGCTGAGTTAAGTGCAAGATCAAGCAAGCTTCTCAAGAATTCGCTACCACCCCGAGCTT
>CAZAFQ010000044.1:0-5685 GCA_964484885.1 uncultured Candidatus Saccharibacteria bacterium
TAGCATGACTATCGGTTCCACGTCCCCAATACTGAGCAATATGTTGATTTTTAAATAACTTTAATTCACTTTTAGAAGAATATAAAACTGGCAAATCGCTTATTTTGTCTATTGTTAGTTTGGTTAGAAACTGTGTTGCAATTATATTCTTTTTCCTTTTATTAAGATATTCTGCAAGTTTTTCTGTTAATGCTAACTTCCAACCACTTCCATCCTTTTTATGATACAAAAACAAGCGTTCTATGTTATCCATATTAAGTGGATAATAAGATGCTCGTTCTGATTGTTTCCAAATTCCATTTGCTAATCTTGATTGAACATAATATGAATCATCAGAATCTTTACATACAATCATTTTATGAGTTTCGTCATAATTAAAAATTAACATTTTTTATTAAGTTCCTTCCATTGTTCTTTAGGAATAACCACAAATCCCCTTTTGTTTAAGAATATTGATAATCTAATTATATCATCAGTCAGTCATTTCGTTACCTCGATTCCAAATTGATGCATCAGGGCGCGGAGAAGGGCAACGGTGGGAGTGTTATAGGTGGTAATGTTATAAGGTGTTGTTCCATCAGCAGAATAGAATTGAGTTACTGTAGCCCCAAAGCCATTTAATTCTATTGCATATTTGTCCTTGTTCACCATCCCCCAAAGCCCTCTTTCTGGATTGATAGGGTCGACGGGGAGGGGAAGGCGGATAAGGGGTGATCCGTGTTCGGTTTCACAACAGTAGAGAGAATACGGTTCGGTCTGTTGACAACGGTGACACCAAAAGAAATCAGTCTCTATCGGTTCCCCCATCTCCTCCCGAAACTTCTCCTGCATCTTCGGAAGGGACATGATGCGGAGGGATTCGTTATGAATCACGTCTTTAACCTCCTTTCATGCGTTCCATAAATGTCGTCGTCGCTTCGGATATCGTGTTTATCAAGCCACATCGCTAAATGGCCCAATACTTTGCTCTCTTCATACATTCTGAAAAAATGTAGAACGGTTGACAATCTGCGAAGTAAATCAGAGAGTGATTCGCTCATTTCTGCGCCTCCTTCCCCAGCGCGTCTTGGGCATCCGCTATCCACGATTGGATTCTTAATTGATCCTCACGAGAATATGGCTCCATCAATTCTTCTGAGATTATTATTAGTGCCGATTTAACAAGGTCCCTTAATTCGTCGGCATCATTTTTCCACTCATTAGAACAAAAGTCAGACGTGGCGGAATGAGTTTTTTCCATCCTCAACGCCTCCTCCAGCGCGGCAAGGTGGTCTGCGTAGAGGACATAATCACCATCTTCATCTATGCGAACAGATGCGTCATCATATAAATAGTATCTCTGAATCATCTTTCCCTCCAAATAGGTGCTGGCGGCAGGATTTGATACCTGCTTTTACCTTGGACGTTTGCAACCAGAGCCAAAGTGCTCTAATCCGCCACGCCAGCATTTCAAGTCGGTCATCATGGCCGGATTCCCCACCCGGCTCCGAGCTTTCGGCTATCCTTGATGTTTGTTGCTCGATCAGATTCCGCTGGCTTATTCGCCAGCGGAGACACCAAGAATCAACATTAGCTCCACTCACCGATACACCTGTCAGAATGTATTTCAACCCGACGCTGACACGCCGCATGACAACCTTTCAAAGGTTGCGCAAGGCCGAGAAATGGAATTGAACCATTCCTTTCATGCCTGAATGCTCACCATGAGCTTCCCGGCCTTGCATTTCATCCCACTTTTTTCAATTTAAAAATCACTTCATACTGCTGACCATCCCATTCAACGCTTGATTTAAACACAGGCTTTCCCTCAAAATCCATCAAAAACTTAATATTATCTTTAATTTCAAGTGCCTGTAATTTTTTCTGGATAGTTTCATATTTTGGTTTTAATTGTTCACGAATTGCTGAAATTTCTTTCTGCAATTCAGCCAGTTTAGTCAAATCATTTATATTAAGAGTCTCTGTCATATCAACCTTTCTGGTTCTGTATTGCCTGGTACTCGTTTTCGATTTTAAGCATTATGTCAATGAAATCTTCTTTGCTGATTTCATTCTGCTCAGGACAAATATAGAACGTTGCGCCTACGCCATTTGTTTCCGATGTATCATAATGAGCATAAAGAGTGTTTCTGTACGAGAGAATTTTCCAGTCAATAAAATCATCATCGTTTAATTCATTAGCAATAAATTCCAAATCTTCAGTTGTAAATATCTCTTCTTCAAATCCCAACATTTCCTCCATCGCTTCTTTGACTATTTCTTCAAAATGCTCGTCCATAAACCTCTCCTTTCAATTTAAAGTTAAGTTGTATTTACCAAGTTATAATTTCTCCATCTCGCATTAACCTTCTTACTTTACAAGATATTGCCAATTTGCTTCGACCAAATTCTCTTGCAAGTTTATCGCAAAATTCATCAAATTTATCCATAACGAGAGCATTTTCAAAGGAACTCCATGGGTTCCCATCATTTACTGGTGTTTTATGGATGGCAACAAAATCTCCACGTCTTATTGCTCCCACAGCAATATATCCCTTTGGTAATTTTTTTATTTCTTCTATAACAATCTCTCTTATCTGTGAATCCAAATCAGCCATTCTGTTCATAGGTTTTTTCGATGACATTTTATTTCTCCTTTCCTTTGTCTTCATTATAAAGAAATCCACAAACTGAACATTGCCCTACCCATCCACTACCAAAAGAAATGGTCTCTATTTTGTTGTTACATTTTGGACAATCAATTATTTTTGTAGTTTCCATTTAAATAATTCCTTATGTTTTGACAAAATATTTCCCATAGTGAAAGTCTTACAGGTAAAGGACGCTTTCTCTTTTTTGTTTCTTTGCCGTATGGCATCCAGAAGTAGAATTTTTCGTCATTTTCATCCCATAATTTCATCAATATAAATGGCATTTTACCTCCTAATTATGCGGGTCTGCAAACATTGGATTGATGCTCAATACTTCAAGCACTTCATGGCCGAGAATTTCAGGATCATCAACATGGACCCCTTTGTCGTCGATATAGCCCTGAACCCATAATTTCGGTGGATTTGTAGTCTCCACATATCCACCTAAACCCGGATACGCTTTCAAATTATTTTCACCAAACATTTCTCTTTCGCCTACTACATGTAGTTGAAATGTTACCGTATAAACAGCGTGAATATTCTTTTTTTGATAGTGATTTACACTTGCGCAACCACAATAAAACCACACAAATATACAGCCACATACAATTACCATACATTTGAAAATTACTTTTAAGCACCATTTACTGTATTTGTCCATCTTCTTCTCTGCCTACCACCGGCTCGTCGAGTTCTGGCTTCGGTTTTTTATGGCATGCTTTAAATGTGCAAGTGTCGCAATTTTTCATATCGATATCAATACCATTTATTTTATAGCATGCCGCTTTCTCCATCCTTGTTATCTTGTCCAATTCCTTCGACATATCAGGCGTAAATGTCCCTCCTTTTATCTGTGTATCATACTTCTCCATAAACCGCAATTTTACATTTATCTTAAATTTTTCAAGCTCCGCCGTAACAAGAGCTTGTCGCATTTTATTGTACATCATTGATGACAATAACATTCTTTTCTGCTGTCTCAGGCTGTCCGCTTCAAGATAGGTGCAAGCATCAAGGAAATGACGTTTATCTTGATCGGTGGGATTTTCAAGTCCTTGATAATAATTGACAAATTCTGTCATTTTCTCAAGTTCTTGTTTTTTATCCTCACCTTTCAAGTGATAAACATCACGAAATGGAATATATTTTGTTGGTGGCAATTTAAATAAGGTGGCAGTATTATTCATGATTTGCCTCCTGGATTGCCATTAATCTATCTAATTCCCTCCACGAAAAACCAGGCCTACTTACAGCCTTATCAATCTTTTCATTAACAGAAAGTTTATCATGTTTTTCTTGCCGTTCACGCGCCTCTTCTCTTTTTTGTTGTTTTGACTTCATGGATTTCTCCTTTCATTAGTCAAGATGTCAATCAAATAGAGGGATTCAGTCATGATTAACCTCCATCGCTATCTTTGCTATATTGGATAGATTTATATTTTTTGCTGCTGCTGCGTTTGCTGAGTATGCTGCGTATGCTGCTACTTCTACTGCTGCGTATGCTGCTGCGTATGCTGCGTTTGCTGCGTATGTTGCTGCTGTGTATGCTGCGTATTCTGCGTATGTTGCTGCTGCGTATGCTGCGTATGCTGCTGCGTATGCTGTGTTTGTTGCGTATGCTGCGTATGCTGCTGCTGCGTTTGCTGAGTATGCTGCTTGTGCTGTCCTATTCTTACCAGATAACCAATTTTCAGCCCAAATCAAAAAAGATTTTTCTTTATATACTTCTATGGAACATAATATAGCAAATCTAACCCTTTGTTCCACTGAAATTATTGGCAAAGCAATCTTTTTTATTGTTTTTACTTTGGTTGCTCCAAACCTTAGACCTTTATCTTCTTTTATTACTCCATATACTTTAATCTTCCATAATATAGGGTTATTGAAATTTGCATGTATAGGGTTTAACAATACAGCAAGAACTGGATCATCGTAAAAATGTATCCAGCCAATACCACACAATTCCCCTAAACCATTTGCTGTATGTGTTACATTTTCACCCCATTGTGTCTTGTTGAAAGTCCTTCCCTTTTCGTCCGTTAATTTACAAAGAGTCTTATCTTGCCGTTCACGCGCCTCTTCTCTTTTTTGTCTTTTTGATTTCATCGGTCTATACCTCCGTCAATTACTACTGGTAACGATCTGTCAAACAGTTTCTCCACGCGCTTCAATAAAAGACTATAATCTGCAAATCTTTGAAGGGTGAGCCGACCTGTGTACTGTATGTCCTCAAACTGTTCCCAAATTCTAACATCTAAATCTTGCTGTGTTTCAGGACACTGCCATGGAATGATCTCGCCTGTAAAAACATTTCTTAATTTCATAGGTCTTTACCTCCGTTAAGTTATGTTGATTTAGTTTATAGTCTCCGCTCCGTCCGCTAATAACTCGTTTAATTTCTCCGTCTTCCTCCATCTGCAATCTGAAGATTGATATAGATAACCGTTAAGCTTCATCCAGGTTACTATCTCATTATCTCCAAACAATATAATAAGCTCTGATTTGGTAAAAACCGTATTATTATTAAGAACATCCCTCATTTCTCTCGATATATTTACTGTGTGTTTTAATTCCATACCGTAAATTCCTATTTTTTAGTTTCGTCGGGATTCTACTATACTATCGTAAAAAAGTCAAGAAGATTCTTTCTTAATAATATTAAGAGGTTAGGCTACCTTATAGAACGAGAGTTCTAAAGAATAGTCTAACCTATTGATTTTATTATATAACCTTTTTAAAAACCATGTGAATTTTTTCCCTACCCTGAGATCTAAAAAGCTAACCTCTTAATCTTAATAGATAATTCCGATCCGTGTGTGTGTGTTTTTTATAAAGTACCTCCTCCCTACTTTTTAAAATAAAAACTTACCCCTTTTTCTGGATTGATGCAATTAATTTATACTTACTTTTATATTGTATGTTATTACTTGTTAATTTACTCTTTTTTTTTTTTTTTTTTTTTTTTTTTTTTTTTTAATTTTTTTAATAATTTTTAAATAATAAAAAAAAAAAAAAAAAGAAAAAAAAAAAAAAAATAAAAGAAAAAAAAAAAATA
>CAZAFQ010000045.1:0-5636 GCA_964484885.1 uncultured Candidatus Saccharibacteria bacterium
TGATGCCTTGAGCGGTTAGTTTAACTAGCTGCAAATGATTGTCACTACCGCCAGTAACTAGCTCGAATCCTTCTTCTATTAAAACCGCTCCCATCACCTTGTTATTTTCAACCACTCTCTTAATATATTCCCTAAATTCAGGCCTTAATGCTTCGCCAAAGCAAACCGCCTTAGCTGCGATAATGTGCTCCAACGGTCCTCCTTGAATCCCTGGAAAAATTGCTTTATCCACTAACTCTGGGAGAGTTTTATCCTTACTGTCGCACCTGCAAGCTTCCTTTTTTACAATAATAAATCCACCCCTGGGACCTCTCATTGTTTTGTGGGTCGTCGAAGTCACAAAATGAGCTGACTGGATTGGAGAAGGATGAAAGTCAGTGGCGACAAGCCCGGCAATATGAGCCATGTCAACCAAAAGATAAGCGCCGACTTCGTTGGCTATTTCCCCAAATCTTTCAAAGTTAATTATCCGAGGATAGGCGCTAGCTCCGGCAACTATCATTCTCGGTTGATGTCTTCTTGCTAGAATTTTGACTTTATCATAATCAATAAGCTCAGTTTCCGAATTTAGCCCATACGTAATTGCATTGAAGATCTTCCCTGAAAAATTAACTTTTGACCCATGCGTTAAATGGCCTCCAGCAGAGAGATCCATCCCAAGGATGGTATCGCCCGGACTTAAAACCGAAAGATAAGCGGCCATATTAGCCTGTGAACCGGAATGTGGCTGAACATTTGCATGATCGCCACCAAAAACCTCCAACAAACGTTTTTTAGCCAAATCTTCCACGGTATCGATGTTTTCACAACCTCCATAATAGCGATGACCAGGATAGCCTTCAGCATATTTATTAGTCAAAATTGAACCGGTCGCTTCCAGAACTTCTGTAGAGGCATAATTTTCTGAAGCGATTAATTCGACTCCCTGAGATTGTCGCTTTTTTTCCTTTTCAATTGCCTTATATACTTCCGGATCGCTTGTTCTTAACATTGACTCCCTTACTCTTAGCATACTTAATCTAATATAACCCGATTATTTTCTGGTCTTCCAGCCTTTTACAACGTTTTTCATAAGCATTGCAACCGTCAGAGGACCAACCCCGCCAGGAACCGGTGTGATATAGCTTGCTATGGGGGCTACTTTTTCTAAATCTACATCACCGACAATCTTACTTCCTTTTTTTGTAATTCCCACATCAATAACGACTGCTCCGCTTTTTATCATCTTATCAATAATTAAACCCGGCTTTCCAGCGATTGATATTACTACATCTGCCATTCTCGTAATTTCCCCGAGATCTGATGTCCTGGAATGACAAATTATAACGGTCGCATCCCTGGCAAGTAAAAGATGTGATAATGGCTTAGAAACAAGATTACTTCGCCCTATTACAGCCACTTTTTTTCCTGATAAGTCATACTTAATAGATTCTAGGATCTCGATGACGGCCAATGCGGTCGCTGAAATCTTTCCTGGTAGTCCTTTAAACAGTCTCCCAGCGTTCTCGTTCGTCAATCCGTCAACATCCTTTCTAAAGTCAATGGCACCAATAATTTTTTCTTTATCTAAATATTTCGGTATCGGTAATTGAACGATTATTCCGGTTACTCTGGGGTTCTTATTCCACTCTTCAATCTGCATTAATATTTCTTGTTGATCTGGCTTTTTCGATTGAAATAAAAAAAACTCGATTCCAAGTTCGAGGCATTTCTCACGTTTCTTTTCGACATATTTCAAAGATTCTGGATTTTTTCCAACAAGTACCACCCCCAAACCAAAGGATTTATTTGTCTTTTCTATTTCCTTTCTAATATCTAAAATTATCTTTTTGGCTAGTTTTTCTCCATTAACGATCATTTCCTAGCCTCCATAAGTAAATTTTGAATTTCTTGCCAGATATCTTTACTTATCAACTCAGGAGATTTCTCTCCGTTAAGAACTTCAATGTTCTTAAGCACTTTCTTCTGACAAATTAAGTCATAAGATTTTGCGGCTTTTTTAAGGCTTTCCAGCTTCTCAAAGAATTCTGTCTTTCCGCTCCTTTTTTTTAATCTCTCAATCGCGCATTCAGGGCTTATCTTTAAATATAAGATAAGACTGGGATCAGGAAGAAGGTTGTGCCATTTCAGCATCTCCCTGAATGGTATGCCATAACTGTGGCCGTAACTAAAAGTCGACATTCTTTCTCTATTACAAATAACAATCTTTCCCTTTTTCAGTGCAGGTAAGATCATCTTTACCCAATGTATATATCGGTCTGCAACACATAAAGTTTGAAATTTTGTGGCATCGATACCAATGTCTTCAGGGTCAATTTTCCTTTCATTTTTTGTTAAGATTCGTCTTATTCTCTTACCTTCAGGAGATTTTGAAGAATCCCAGGGTTCGTGAGTCACAAGAATACCTTGATCAGGCATTTCTTTTTTTATTTTCTGTTCTAACAACTCTATTTGAGTATCTTTACCACTACCGTCAATGCCTTCAATAACAATTAACTTTCCCTTTTCTATCACTTCTTCCTCACAATGTCATGAGTACCGCGGCAAATATCCCAGTCACTTGGCTCCCTATCAAGATTTAACTTTAAATTAGGACTTATTTTTTCAATTTCTGCTCCCATCTTCTGGGCGATAATCCTTAACGTCGGGTGAACGGCTTTTCCGCTTCTAAGCTCAGCAATATAAACTGCTGAAGGTAACGTACATACCATCTTTACCCCAACGTTATAGCCTAGAGGAATATAATACTGTCTCTCTTCTTTACAGCATTTCAGTTTTTGGATCTCCTCTTCTTGTTCTTTAATCAGCTGCTCTGCCTTTTTTCTTACCTCACTTGGCAGCTGCATCAGATACCACTGATTGAAGCCATACTCAAGAGTGAGAAGAGGCATGTGATGAAAAGCACTCCGATGTCGCTGCACCTCTCGAAAGGACCCGTAATCTAAGCGAAATCTAAATTCCAATACTCCTAATTGAGAAAGAAATGCCGGGAGGCCAGTTTTGGCCGGTCGATTTAAAATTTTTTTAAATTTGTTTAATTCGTTTTTATTAATTTGGGACTTAAATTTAAAGCGCGGCCATCTTTCTTTAACCGACAGATAGGCATATTCTTTCTGAAATAGTTCCAGATAGTCTTCTTGTGAAGGAACAATTTCATGAGAGAAACTGTGAGGATACTTCCCTTTCAGTTGTCTCAATATTTCTGTTGAAACCTGCCTTACTTCTGATAAAGGGTGGTGAGTTAAGATCTGCAAGTGATCCCAGGCTTGCCTGAGATTGGTATGCCAAGAAAGCTGAGTCGTAATCCCGGCTGGTAAAAATCCTCTCAAGATATCAAATGATCTTGCCTTAATGGCTTTGATATAAACCGCATCATTCTGACCGGTCTTAATCGGATAACAAGAACAAAGATATTGTTCAACTTTCGGCTGGTTATCCAAGTAAAAATTCATCCATTTTTGTAAAATCTTTGAAGATTTCTTGTTGCCAACCGGGTCGACTAGTCTTTGTTTTGACATATCAACATACCTTGTACTTGTTTCCTGACCGGCATATTGGAACCAATCTTGAATGGCTTTATCCGCTAAAATGCTGAGGTTTTCGATGAATATGGTTGTGCTGCCGCAGTCTGCTATGCTGGAATGTCCGTATCCAACATAGAATTGTTCCATGAACTTTCCTGATCCTGACAAACGGACCTTATCAACATGAACTGCCACGCTTAAAGGACTACGGGAATAAAGCGCTTGCATCATTGCAATATCCTGAGGAGAAAACTCGTCATACACATAAACATGAAAACAATCTAGATTTTTTGAAACCATAAAAGTTTTTCCTTAATTAGGACTATTCAGAAAATTATTTAATTTCTTAAATGTATAAATAATATAACAAGCGGTTACAGATCCCACAAGCTATTTTCGATCAGTGCTACCGTAACCGCCACGACTCTTTTCGTCCATTTGTTCTTTTTCTTGCCAAATGACCTTCTCGACTTTCACAAAAATTCCCTAAGCAATTTTTTCACCTCTTCGAACAAAGCTTTTCTCTTTTGAAAAATTTAATACCTGAAGCAACAGTTCATCTTCTTCGCCACAAAAATCATTATCAATAATACCGATACTATGTGGAAAGGCTAAACACTTCCTTTTGGGAGTGCTGCTTCTGGGAACAATTATCAGCATCCATCCTTCTGGGGTCTCAATAATAACGTTGGCCGGCACCAAAGCAATTTCTCCCGCCTCTATCACAACGTCTTCTCTGGCCAATAAGTCAAAACCTACGGAACCGTTTGTTTCATAGATAGGTAAGGATAAAGATTTGTCTATTCGCTTAATTTTAGCTTCGATCACTTTTATGTACTTTTATTTTTGGTTCTGGGTGAATTTCCAATGTAATCCCCGCTTCCTTTAACAAAGCTTCGCTGGTTTTATCCGGGTAATAATTACAGCAAACAAGCCTTTTGATCTTAGCATTAACGAGAATTTTTGCGCAAACAATGCATGGGGTGTGAGTGCAATACATCGTAGCTCCTTCAATATTGCCTCCGTGTAGAGCCGCTTGGATTACCGCGTTTTGTTCAGCATGAATTGCCCGGCATATTTCGTGATGCGTGCCTGACGGTATTTTTTGCTGATCCCTCAAGCAACCGAGCTCCAAACAGTCCTTTGTCCCAGCGGCCGCGCCATTGTAACCGGTTGAAATGATGTGCTTATCTTTAACTGCAACTGCCCCAACGTTGTGCCTTACACAAGTAGCCCTCTGAGCAACAACCCTTGCAATCATCAAGAAATACTCGTCAAGACTCGGTCTTGTCTTTTTCATCACTCGCTCCATTTTAGTCTCTACTAAAATACCATTGGTAGACTTCCTTAGCAATCGGAACAGCCGTAATATCACCGCCGCCGCTTCCCTCAACCAAAATTGTCATTGCAATCGTTGGGTTATCGTAAGGAGCAAACGAGGTAAACCAGCCATGCGATTTTTCATTGTTTGGTCCAAATTGAGCCGTCCCGGTTTTACCGGCAATCGCTACCGACAAAGATTCCAAGGACCTTGCGCTCCCGCTTCTAATTGTTTCACGCATTCCTCGTCTTATAATTTCAATATTAGTTAATGAAATAAAATTTTCTCTGATAATCTCCGGTTTTTTAATTTCAACCGAATTATCATTTTCATCTACTATTTCTCGGACAAAATGCGGTTTCATCAATTTCCCACCATTCGCGATTGCTGATGTCGCATTTACGATTTGAAGCGGAGTAACCAGAACGTCCCCCTGCCCGATTGCCATGTGATAACTATCTCCTAAATACCAAGGCTCGTTTTTTACTTTTTCTTTCCAAACCGGATCCGGCAAAATACCGGTTGATTCCCCCGTGATATCAAGCCCAAGCTCTTGACCAAACCCAAAAAGCTCTAAATAATGCTTCATCCTTTCAGAGCCTAAACCGATAATATTACTATATCCTCCACCAAGCGCATAAAAAAAGGTATTGACTGATTCCGCAATTGCTTTGACCACATTAGTTATTCCATGTCCTCCGGCTTTCCAGTCCGGAAAGTCTAAACCACCGACTGTGATCCCTCCGGTAGAGTTTATCGTCGAACTCTCGTTGATAATCCCCTCTTGTAAG
>CAZAFQ010000046.1:0-5599 GCA_964484885.1 uncultured Candidatus Saccharibacteria bacterium
TATCCCAGTGAAATTCAAAGCTCGCTTCAGGTTCATACTGACCAGGCTCTTGATGACAAAGAAAAGAAGCTACTTTACCAACTCGATAAGACATCCATGATTCATCAACGGGCTTTCCTCCTTCATAAGCAACTCTCGGTGTTACAGAATATTTCCAAGCTCCATAAATTGATTCCAACATATGTGAAGGGTATCCATCCCAATGATGATACATCATGATACGATCATTAGGATTATTTTTAGAAACAATTAAAACTTGACATCGTGTACCCATTTTTATCTCCTTTATCTCGTCTTTTTTTCATCTTCTCGAAAAATGGGTATATCTGGTTAGAACAGGTGCGAAAGGACTCGAACCCTCAATAGCTTAATCGACTATCATATCGATTTTTTCTATATTTTTGTCTTTTGCTATATCTTCCCTTGCCTCTATTTTTACTTCCGTAAGTAGGAGTTTGTCTATGACAATTGGGGCATATTAATCTAAGATTATCTAAAATATTATTATCCGAATCACCATCAATATGATCTATATCTAAAGGAATTTCAGTTCCCATCCATTCAGAATTATGACATACTTCACACTTTTTTCCTCTTATTTCTTCTAAATACCATTTATCTTTTTTATAATCTTTAAGACAATTATTACCTTCAATCCAAATTCTACGAACCTTTTTTAAATGTTCACTATTACATCTTATATTACAATATTTTTTATTATCAGTAATTAAACCACAATTAATACATTTTTTCTTTTTAAATAATCCATGTGTTTTATTTCTTTCTACACCCTGATTATTAAAAGAAGCAGCACATGAGTGTGAACAAAATTTATTTTTTCTTTTATTATAAGGGATATAATTCTGACAATATTTACATTTTGAAGGGTTTAAATTATATTTTTCTATTCTTTTTTTCTTTTTATCTTTATTAATTTGACCTGCTTTTTGAGATGCTTCTCTCCAACTTAAACCATTTCTTAAACTACACATATTCGAAACCTTTGTAATAAAATAAATTTACTACAATAGATTTCGATTAAAAAAACATCTATTCCTGCTTTTATTTTATGAAATTTTTAATCAGGTGATATAGGATTTGCACCCATACTTTTAGTTTTGGAGACTAACGTGCTACTATTACACAAATCACCTTTATAATTGTAGACCGACGCTCTAGCCATTGAGCTACGCACCTATAAAACATCCCCCTCAGGACTTGAACCTGAAACCTCAACATTCGTAGTGTTGCGCTCTATCCATTTGAGCTAGAGGGACTTACAACTTAAAAATAATCACATTCCTCTAAAACGCAATCATCACAGGAAGCATACCCTTTCCCACAAGGAACACCTTCAAAACCCATACCTAAATTAAATTCTTCAGCTTCTTCTAACTCAATTTTTTGAATAAAAGCATTTGCTGCAGCTTTGAGCAGGGAAATTTCAGCAGGATTGCTTACTTCCTCCTTCTCCAGAATGGCAATTAACTCATTCTTATACTGCTTAACTGACGACCAACTCTCATTTACAACTTTTTCACATTGCAAACACACCACATTCGCATCTCTTGATTCCTTCTCATCTTGTTCCATCTTTTTACTCCTTTTTAGAGATAACTAATCCCCCCATTTTACGCTTTTACCTATTTTCCCATTCCAAAAGTCGCTTCCAAGAAGATTAAAATAATGTAAGGGATACACGTAAAAGTGTCAATAAAAAATAAAAAAAAGAGTCTACTTTTGTGAACAGTAGACCCTTTTTCTCTCAAACTTGCCTATCTTATCAGTCGTTAGGCAACCTCGGCAGGCTCTTTCTTCAGAGCGAATGCTCCACGGTCAACTTTTTCGACCTCAGGCATTCTGTTCACTTTGTTGTATACTTTCGTGTAAAAGGCTTGGCTTTTGCTCTTTGCCCCACGAATACCCTGCTCAGAAAGGGACTCGATAATCTCAGGAGTCGTCTTCGGTTCACCCGATTCCAACGCCTTCAGGATACCGGCTCCCAAAGTCTCGAAATTCGTCTTCTCCCCGCCATTAGCTTTCTTACCACGGCGGGCTTTCGGACTATAAACTCCCCGTTGAACTTTCTTTACCTGAGGCTCTTCGTTAAGGACACGGTTCACATGAGCATAAAAATACTTGCCCGATGTATCATAGAGATTCTTCTTCTGAATTGCTTCCACTACATCAGAAGTTGACATCTCCTGTCCAGGAACCATAACTTCCTTAATTACAGAAGCTAAAGTATTGGTTCTGCCGCCTCTTCGAGGCTTCCGAGCTTTCTTACCACCACCTTCTCTCCCTTCCAGAGATCGAGCAAACTTCACGAGATCTTTTTCAATCTTCTGATGCCTAGCAATTAACCTATAATGTGTATTAGCGCTCGCGTGATTTCTGTTTGCTGTACGTGCCATTTTTGTTACCTCCCAAAAATTAACAACATCTAATTAACTTTTCTTTTCTACTACAAATCACTTTCAGGAAAACAATTCCTAAAGACTATTACAGCATAACTTTATATAAAGTTCAAGTTTTTTTTAGTTTTCGCTTTTAATTATCACCTAATTTCAGGATTAAATTAATCCTTAATTTGTAAGTGTTTATTTTAAAAGCACTTAGGAAAGCGTTTTCTGATTGAAATAGCAATAAAAAATGTGAGAATTTTTGGGAAAATAAAGATTTTTTAAAAAAACAACGTCCCCTGAGGGACTCGAACCCCCATTTTTTCTTGGTTCGAAGCCAAGTGCCATATCCATTAGGCGAAGGGGACAATTAAACAAGAATGGAAGAATGGGGGGGTCCGATTATTAGCCTTTGCCCCTAAAAAGAGATATTCCGGTATTACTCTTTTTTACTCCATACCCACAAGCGGGTCAAAAACTTCAAAAGCCGATATCTGCTGTTGAAATTCCGTCTTCCATTATTTTAAAGTTAAAAAGTCATTAGCCATCCTAATGCCCTTTTTTTGTCCATTTTTAGGAGGAACAAGCCTTAAATTGATAGCAGTTCCATTTTCAAAATCATCATCAGATATAAAATATACTTTTTTATTTTGAGGATTAAAAACTGCTAAATAATCAAAATCACCTTTTTGCCTTTTAATAATATGATTGCCATTTTTGTCAGCCCAGCTATTTTTAAGTTTTATTACTAATACTTCATTATTAGGAGTAGTGTATCTTGCTTGAATTCTCTTACATATCCCATCTTTCTCTGCAATAAAATCATAACGCTGATGTTCTGAAAGAGGTATACAACACGACCATCCTTGTTCTGTGCTTACAGCTATAGCATAAGAAAGACCTATATCACCCTTTTCTTTTTTACTTAACATAACTTGTCTCCAAAAACATATCTTATAGATATATTTTCGACTAAAAGACAAGTTTTCCTCTACTTATTTCTAAAAATTTTAAACGCACCTGGAGGGACTCGAACCCCCAACCCTCGCTTTAGAAGAGCGATGCTCAATCCAATTGAGCTACAGGTGCTTATTGTTTTTTCTCTTCCACAAAAAACAGATGTATCTGGTCAATACCCAGAGTGGGACTCGAACCCACACTTCACTGGTTCTAATTTACCCATTTTCTTACAGCATTATCACTGACCCCATATTTTCTTCCAGTACCGCAATATCCTAACTTTTTTATTATTCGACATAAATGGCAAACTTCCTTTTTTTTGTTTAAGTTTGTTAGCCAAAAATAATACGGGAAGAGAGACTCGAACTCTCACGCTCTTGACGAGCATTAGGATCTAAGCCTAACGTGGCTGCCAATTACACCATTCCCGCTTATAATCTCAATAATAAGCCATGTGCCTCTGCCGTTGGGCTACCTGGGTTACTTTAATAATTTTCTTATTTCCTGAATATCTTTAAGTTTCTTTTCATCATATAAAACAGTTACTATAGATTTTCTCTCTTTATCATAGACAACTCTGAATGTTTCTTGATCATAGTCAATATCCCATATAGAAATTCTACAAGATTGTTTTTCAACAAAAAAAGCTTTTCCTTTTTGTATTAAACTAACGAAAAAATCATTCATACTTCTTGAAAAATTAATACCAAATCTTTGTTTAAACCTTTTTTGAGCATGTATAAACTGAGACTTTTTTTTGCTTCTTTTTCTTTTCATAATATTTCCCCATTCCGGAATCGAACCGAGACCTCAACCTAATCACGGAGTTCTCTTAAATTGCGGCATAGGAGGTACGATCTCCTAATTCGAGAATGGAAATCTCGCGTGTTGCCAATTAACACCAATGCCGCTTAAAAGCAGATAAAGATTTCACTTATCTACTTTTTTAATCGAGATAATTCAGCCGAAGTCTTTAAAAAAAGATAACCATCACTTCTGTTATACTCAATCTTTTTAAGATAAGGAAGCACTTCTTCAACTGAAACGTTTAAGTAATCAGCAATCTCTTGCTGCTTACTACTCAGAGAATCACTGTTTTCTTTACCACATACTTTATCCCAAAGTATACAGCAATAATCTCTTACAAGCCAATTAAGCTCTGAGAGTCCTTTATTCGTCATCCTCATTTGCAGACATAAAACTCTCGAACTCAGCATCATAAGAAGAACCAAAAGAAAGCATTAATTCTTTCGCTTCCTGCCTATCCATTCCTTCAGGAAGTTCCCATATTCCATCCTCAAGTTCATAAAGACCATTTGTCTCCATAACATCGTAAACATTTTCTGGGCATTGATCAGAACAGCACTTGCTATTTTCCCAAACTTCCTTATCAGTCAAAAAAATAACATCTATTCCATCGAATTCCCCAACTCCAAATACACAATTTTTCATCGTTTGTTCCTCTCTAATTAAGTTTTTTATTTAGTGCTATATTTCAAAGATTATACTCTTCTGAAGAAGAATGTCAAGACTCTTCTTCAGAACTTTGTAAATATTTTGTTACATCTAGCTCAACTTCAAAATCACCTTGAGGAAGTTTGGAGATAACATCCCACTTGAACTGCTGGTAATTTTCAAGAGAAGTATCTGCATCTGTTAACTCCATCAAAATAGCTAATGCTAACTGAGAGGGACCACTTCCTCCATATCCCCAATTAAATCCATCAGGAGAATGATTTCTAAGTTTCAGGCTCTCATAAGCTAAAAGAATTTCATCATTTAGAAAAACATTTCGGCTTTGATATTCTCCACGAAGCTTTATTTTTGTAGTCATTTCTATCTCCTTTTTTACTTCAGCGGAAAAAAATGATGTTATCTGGTTTGAACAAGAGCATGGTGGGATTTGAACCCACGAATCCTAGTTTTGCAGACTAGTACCTTAGCCACTCGGTCACATGCTCATTAAATGGGTGTCATAGGATTCGAACCTACTCAGCCTTACGGCATCGGGTTTACAGCCCGACCCGGCTCTCCCACTCCGGCGGACACCCATATTGCTTACTTTCTGCAATGAGCAAATTCCTTCTCAAACTGGGAAAGAATTACACGAACATCTTCCTGATTCAGATTACTTAAGCTCAAAGCTCGGTTCAAAGAAACCTTCTTACCCATGTACTTATTGTACGGTTCCTTTGGGCTATGAATAGCAATTGCACCTGTTACGGGAGAGAATCCCT
>CAZAFQ010000047.1:0-5588 GCA_964484885.1 uncultured Candidatus Saccharibacteria bacterium
GCTGTTTTCCTCGCCCGAGGTCGTGCGCGATCTGGTGCTGGGCCCCAGGGCTGGTGGCTGACTACCTGCCTCGGTTAAAGTATCTGTTGATCGATGAAAATCAGGTCAAATCGTAATCCAGTTCATCACGCCTGCTCAACCTCATGCCGGGCTTGGTCGCCGAGTCCTGTCGAACTGAGGTATAAACTTTCCATTGATATCATAATTTAGTACTATTTGGTTTATGAAGGCCAATTTAATTTTTGGTTGATTGGAATTGTAGGCGCTCTCGGGAATTTAGCGGGTTCCTGGCTTGCTTATTGGGTTGGTAAGAGAGGTGGCCGACCATTAGTTGAAAAGTATGGTAAATATATTCTTGTTTCTCCTCATGATCTTGATCTTGCCGACAAATGGTTTAAAAAATATGGGAAAAGCACTGTTTTTTTTACTCGGTTGATGCCTATAGTGAGAACTTTCATTTCCTTTCCGGCCGGAGTCAGCAAGATGAAATTCAGGGCTTTCAGCATTTATACCTTTCTTGGCTGCTTGCCATGGTCAATTTTCCTAGCCTATATTGGCTTGAAACTCGGCGAAAACTGGGATACACTGGGAGATTATTTTCATAAAGCCGACTTGCTTATTGGAATAATTATTGTTATCGGAATTGTTTGGTATGTGAGAAGACATTTTAAAAATATGAGAAATTATGATCGAGAGAAAAAAGCTCAATAATGGATTGAGAGTAATCGGACAAAAGAAAGAAGGTTATGCCGCCTTTACTTTTATGGTGTCAGTTAATACCGGTTCTCGAAATGAGTCAGAAATTAATGGAGGAATATCTCACTTTTTGGAGCACATGTGCTTCAAGGGAACAAAAAAACGTCCAAATAAGCTAGAATTAATGAAAGAACTTGACGGTATCGGGGCTGAATCAAATGCTGCAACCGGTAAAGAATTGACAATTTATTATGTCAAGGCAGATCGGAGGCATTTTCGCTTAGTGGCTGATATTCTTTCTGACATGGTTTATCAATCTCTATTTTTGCAAGAGGAAATCGAGAAGGAGCGAGGCACGATACTTCAAGAATATAATATGTATGAAGATAGCCCAATGGAGTTAGTGCCGGAGCTACTAGAAGAAATTTTATTTGATAGAAGGGAAATCGCCCAACCGATTATCGGCACCAAAAAAAGTATTATTGAGATATCAGAAAACTCTATTAAGGACTATTTCTCACTTTTTTACCACGCTGGTAATTCTTTGGTTTCCTGTGCCGGAGGATTGCCAAATGATTATCTTGAAACAATAACTGAATACTTTGGCTGCATTCCCCAAAAGAAAAAACAAGAGAAGAAAAGCCAGTCGAATGAACTATTCAAGAAGAAAGTCCTTTTAAAATACAAAGACACAGAACAAACGCATATTGCTTATGGGGTTCCGGGATATGGGCTAGATAATTCCGACAAATTTCCTGCTAAGGTTCTAGCTGTTATTTTAGGAGGTAACTTTACCTCGAGGTTATTCATGGAGATTAGAGAAAAACGTGGCCTGGCCTACTATATTGGAGCAAATACTCAAGAAGCCTCTGATTATGGAATTTTTCGAGCCAGAGGAGGGCTTGATACTCAGAAGACATTCGAAGCAATCAAAATTATAAGAGAACAATTTGAAAGTTTAGGAGATAGTGTGACTGAGGAAGAAGTATCACGAGCTAAGGAATATATCAAGGGAAACTTGGCACTCTCAGAGGAGGATTCAGCAAATGTTGCTGAATCGAATGTTGAGGAAATTTTCGGTAGTAATGCTTTGACAATTGATCAGAAGATTAAAAAATACGAAGCTGTGACAGTAGAGGATGTTAAGAGAGCAGCCAAAGACTTGATAGTTGGAGAGAGGACAAAATTGGGAATAATCGGTCCATTTAAAAACGAAGAGAAATTTATTAAATTATTAAGTTAAGGGAGAAAAAATGAATTCACAAGTAGAAAGAACGCTAGTTTTGATTAAACCGGATGGAGTGCAACGAGGATTAATCGGTGAAGTTATTAAAAGATTTGAACAGAGAGCGATAAAAATTGTTGCGTTGAAAATGATCAAACCCTCTTTAGAGGCTTTTTCGAACCACTATCCCAGCACTGATGAATGGTTTGAAAAACTTGGGGAGAAGGGCTTCAAAACCTTCGCGGATTTACACATTGATGCTAAAGAAGCAATGGGGACTGAAGACAGAGTAGAAGTGGGAAAGCAAGTAAAAAAATGGCTAGTAAACTACATGACTCAAGCGCCTATTGTTGCAATTGTCTTAGAGGGTATTCATGCCGTTTCAATTACGAGAAAAATTGTTGGTCCGACATTGCCTTCTCAAGCTGAGATAGGGACAATCAGGGGCGATTTTTCAGCGGATTCGCCGGCAGCAGCTAATCTCGAAAAACGAGCGGTTAAAAACGTAGTGCATGCTTCAGAGTCAAAGGCAGAGGCAGAGCGAGAAATCTATCAATGGTTTTCCGAAGAAGAGATTTTTGAATGGGAAAGGCCGGATCACAAAGTAATGTACTAAGCAAAATATTATTAAGTAATCCGCCAAATCATAGCTAAGAATTTTTTTTTGTGCTAAAACTAGAAGGGACTAGGGAGTTTTTATATTTTTGATACATGCCTGAAGTCCAGTAAGATATCGGCTTGCCCCTGTAGCTCAGTAGGATAGAGCAAGACACTCCTAACGTCTAGGTCACAGGTTCGACTCCTGTCAGGGGCGCCAAAGTCAGCATTTGCCAATGCTTCTTGGAGAGAAGACTTAATTTAAGAATTGTGTTATTCCGAACATTTCAAGGGCAGACAGAGGAACGCAAGAATACAAAAGAAAAAAGCAACAAAAAGAGAATGAAAGCAAGTAAAAAGAATTTTCTGCGGTTTAAGATTAATCGGATGAATAGTAATGTTGGGGTGATAAGCATTTCTTGCTTTTTAATCGTTTTATCTTTTTTTAAGCTAATTTCATAAGACACCGATTTTATGGCCTAAATTAGCGATTTCCTTCGGAAGGATCAAAAAAAACTATGTTATAATCTTAAAAGAATGGCAGAAGAGCTATTATCAAAGAAAGAAAAAGAGATAAAAACGCTGAGGAAGCACCCTTTAGCCTTAGTAAAGAGAATTATTAGATTTTTTCTTATTCTCTCACTTTCAATTACAATTTTTTTTGTAAATAATGGTTTCAGCACTTTTTCGAACTACATCAATATATTTGCTCTCTTATTACTTATTATCGCTTTGGCATATGGTTTTTATTCTTGGTTTACTTGGTATTACGGTGCTTATATTTTGACTAACCAAAGGATTATTGAAGTGAATCAACGGGGTATATTTACTCGGGAAGTTAGAGAGATAACTCTTGATAAAATTCAAGACGTGACCTATAACGTTTCCGGTCTTTTAAGGACCGTTTTGAATGTCGGAACGGTTCGAATTCATTCTGCAAGCGGTCTGAATATTAAAATGCTTGAGGTGGCAAAACCAGCAATAGTAAGAGAGGTTATTGTAAAATTAGCGCATCAACATAGTCACAAAAGTACCTCAAAGGAGGCCCTAGTCGCTCTGCTTAAAGAAGCTCTAAAGAAATAAAATTGATTTTGAAGCAAAAAAACGATATTATGATAAAAGTTAAAGTTTTAATTAACTGACTCTGTTTAAGAAATCAGAGTTCCGACAAGATGTCGGGAGAAGGATAAAATTGGAAACAGAAGAAAAAAAGACTAGAAGATTAGCCAAATTTAATTTTTTACCTAAAATTAAATTTAAAGGAAGCCGTCTTGCTCTTGTGCTTGGAGGATTTGTGCTTGCAGTCTTTATTATTTTAGGTGTTTTTGCAATTGGGATTTATAAATTTGAGTGGACTGATAAAGTTACGCTGAAGGTGGCAAGTATAATTCCTTATCCGGCCTTTTTTGTAAATGGTAAGCCTGTATCATATGCAAAATATGAACAATACCTTAAAACTTATACTACCTATACAAAAGAATTTTATATCAAAGAAGAACAAAAAATTGATGTTGATTCAAAAGAAGCTCAAGACATCTTGTCAGACTCGAAACAGAAAATTAAGGATCTTCTTATAAGGAACACAATAGTAAGAGATGAGATTTCCAAAAGAAAAATCAAATATAATGTCCAAGAGGTGAATGATTCATTTAATGAATTCATTAAGAACACTGGTGGCGAGGAAGAGGTCCAAAATAATCTTAATAAATATTATGGGATTTCTTTAACAGAGTTTCGAAGTAGTTTTTTCATGGATGCTTTCTTAAGCGGGAAACTTCAAAATATAATTGCCGAAGACAAGGAATTAAATGAAGATGCGGAGAAGAGGGCCCAATCAGTACTAGAAGAAATTAGGAAGGGAGCCGATTTTGCTGAAACCGCAAAAAAACATAGCGAAGATACCGAAACGGCCTCTCAAGGTGGCGACCTTGGATTTATTGCGAAAGGGATGATGGTTCCCGAATTTGAAGATGCGGCCTATAAGTTGAGTGTCGACCAAGTTAGTGACCCGATAAAGACAGTTTACGGATATCATATTTTGAAAGTAACTGAAGTTGATGGAGAAGAAAGAAAAGTTAGTCATATTCTGATTCAAGCAAGAGATTTTGAATGGTGGTTAAGTGACCAAACCCAGAAAGTGAAAACTAGTTTTTGGGTTGAATAGTCTCTTTAGTAAAAAGGAAAGAATTTTTTGAAAAAATGTTTTGTTTTTTCAAAAAGGATAAATTAGAATAAAGGTACAGGGTGATTATAAGATAATCCTGCCTTAGCAGGAAAACACCTTCAAGCAAGCAAAAAAAAGAACCGAAAGGTTCTTTTTTTTGCTTCTTAATGATGGTTTAAATATTTATTTTCCGAAGGCTCATTCCTGTATCTAAAAAAGCTTCAACCTAACCTTTAAATAGGTTATGATAGAAACAAACAAGCGAGGGTCTTTCTATGAGACGAAAAAATATTCTATTTTTTAAGCAGGTCTTATCTTGTCTGGGCAAAGAAAAGGTACGGTCAAGAAAGCTAGAAATTACTCTTATTTCTTTTGTATTTCTTTTTTTAATCTCAATATCTTTTTTTCCCGTCAATAAGGTATCAGGAGCAGGTTTCGTTTGGGATGGTGGTGGTGTAAATAGTAACTGCTCTACTAAGGAGAACTGGTCTGGAGATATTGCTCCAGGAGCAGGAGATACCCTAATTTTTAATACTACTTCAAGCAAGTCAGCAAAACTTGATTGTAATTTTGGGGGCATACAAATTGACGGCTATGTTGGTACAATCACCATGACTCAAGATGATTCGATAGCAAGTTATTACCAAACAAGTGGCACTTTCAGCACTACAACGAATTATACTCTTACGGTTGCTAACGGGTTCAATAAAACAGGAGGAAGTTTTTATTATAATTTGACGATGCTAGGGGGCACTGTTACTAACGCTGCTGGATCATTTGGGAGCAGTAGTGGTTTGTTACAAATAGCAGGGAATGTTACAGCAAATAGTAATATCAACTGGTCAGGATCTTTAACCATCAATCCTGGTAATACTCTTGATGTTGGAGACTATGCCTTGACAGTTG
>CAZAFQ010000048.1:0-5540 GCA_964484885.1 uncultured Candidatus Saccharibacteria bacterium
TGAAGTTAAATATTGACCAGTATAAGATTTTTTATTTTTTGCTACCTGTTCCGGTGTTCCCTCAGCTACAAGCTCTCCCCCCTTATCTCCTCCCTCCGGTCCGAGATCGATAACCCAATCAGCGCATTTTATAACTTCAAGATTATGTTCGACAACAACCACTGTATTGCCCATGTCAGTTAAAGCGTTCAAAACTGCCATTAATCTGTTAACATCATCAATGTGGAGACCCGTAGTCGGCTCATCTAAAATATAGAGAGTTTTTCCTGTAGATTTGCGAGCTAATTCTGAAGCGAGTTTGACTCTTTGAGATTCTCCTCCCGAAAGAGTGGTTGCCGGCTGACCAAGCCTGACATAGCCAAGACCGACTTCTTCCAAAGTTGCTAGTTTATCTTTTATTTTTACAATATTACGAAAAAAATCGACCGCCTCAGAAACAGTCATTTCTAAAACCTCAGAGATATTTTTACCTTTATACCTTATCTCCAGTGCTTCAGGATTATATCTTTTGCCTTTACATTCTTCGCAAGTAATATAAACGTCGGGAAGAAAATTCATTTCAATCTTTAAACTGCCTTCACCCTTACAGGCCTCGCATCTACCCCCCTTAACATTAAAGCTAAATCGACCTTGCTTGTAACCTCTGATCTTGGATTCTGGAACATTGGAGAAGAGTTCCCTGATATCATTGAATACTCCGGTATAGGTGGCGGGATTACTTCTAGGAGTCCTGCCTATTGGTGATTGGTTGATATCAATCACCTTATCAAGAGCACTAATCCCTTTTATGTCCTGATGCTTCCCTGGCAATACTTGCGAACGATGAAAAACTTGAGACAGTTTTTTCGCCAAAATATCATTTATTAAACTAGATTTTCCTGAACCGGAAACACCGGTAACGACTACCAGTCTGCCAAGAGGAATATTAACATCAATATTTTTCAAGTTATTTTCATTGGCACCAACAATGGTAATTTTTTGACCGTTACCTTGGCGTCTTTTGTGAGGACAGTTCACTTTCTTGGTACCTGAAAGATATTGACCGGTTATTGAGTTGAGATTATGGAGTACTTCTGATGGAGTACCTTCAGCAATTACCTCACCACCTAGCTCCCCCGCTCCAGGACCAATATCAAGAACCCAATCTGCCTGCAGGATTGTCTCTTCGTCATGCTCGACCACAATCACACTATTTCCTAAATCTCTAAGTTTTTTCAGGGCTTCAATCAAGCGAATATTATCGCGCTGATGAAGACCAATCGAAGGTTCATCCAGAATATATAAAACCCCCATGAGTGAAGAACCGATCTGGGTCGACAATCTTATTCTCTGAGCCTCTCCCCCAGATAAGGTTATTGCCGCCCTATCAAGAGTGAGATAATTAAGACCAACATTGAGCAAGAAAGTTGTTCTTTCAATAATTTCCTTCAACACTTGAGCTGCTATTTTTCCTTCCTTGCTATCGAGCTCCAAGTTTTGAAAAAAGCTTCGCATCTTATCAATCGGCATTCGCACGATATCAACTATTGTATGGCCCGCCACTGTAACTGCTGCGATTTCAGGCTTCAATCTGGTCCCTTTGCATTTTGGACATTCTCGCTCCGTCATATATTTTTCTATTTCTCTTTTTACATAATCGGAATCTGTTTCCTTATAACGTCTTTCAAGGTTTGCAACCACCCCCTCATAAGTCGAGTCATACTCCCTCAAGCCTAACCGAACCCTATAGGTCTTATCTCCAGTCCCATACATTATTAAATCCCTAGCACTCTCCGGTAGTTCATCAAAAGGAACATCAATATCAAAAAAATTTTCCTTTGCCACTTCTTTCAGGAGCTTAATATACCAGTTCATTCGGCTCGCGGTCCGACTCCAAGGACGGATTGCTCCTTCAGGAAGTGTTAGCTTCTTATTTGGAACAACTAGGTCAGGATCAATTTCCAGTTTTTTCCCTAGTCCGGTACAAAATGGGCAAGCACCATAAGGACTATTAAAAGAAAAACTCCTCGGCGATATCTCGGGTAAATTAACACCACAATCTAGGCAAGCAAAATGTAAGGAAAAAATCTTTTCTTCTCCGGTTTCAGAATTAACAAAAATCATCATCCCCTCACCAAGATTCATCGCCACCTCAACAGAAGATGATAGTCTTCTAGAAATATCGGGTTCGATAATGAGTCGATCAACAACGGCCTCAATCGTATGCTTCTTATTTTTTTCTAAGCTTAGCTCTTCATCAATATCATAAATCTTGCCATCAACTCTCACTCTGCCATAACCGGCTTTTTTTAGTCCTTCAAAAACATGACGATGCTGTCCTTTTTTATCCTTAATAATCGGAGCTAACAACATAAATCGGGTATCTGACGGGTAATTTTTGATTTGACCAACAATTTGAGGAATAGTCTGTTTAGTAATCTCTTTGCCACAAAAAGGACAATGCGGATGACCAATCCTCGCAAAAAGAATTCTCAGGTAATCATAAATTTCAGTTACCGTCCCTACAGTAGATCGCGGATTTCTTGAAGTAGATTTTTGATCAATTGAAATTGCCGGAGACAAACCATCTATTTGATCGACATCCGGTTTTTCCAAGAGACCCAGAAATTGTCGGGCATAAGAAGACAAGCTTTCGACATAGCGCCTCTGTCCCTCAGCATAAATAGTGTCGAAAGCCAAAGAAGACTTTCCAGATCCGGAAAGTCCTGTAATAACTACTAATTTGTTCCGAGGAATCTCAACATTAATATTTTTGAGATTATGCTCTCTTGCTCCTCTAATAACAATTTTATCCATAAAAGTCCTCAAAATTTACGACGGCAAAACGCGAAGCTTTCCCATTATAGTAAAAAAAGAGAGGTGATTCAAGTCCTAATTTGCAGCAAGGATAGTTAAGAAAAGACTTGAGAGTGCCTCATAGCCGTAATCTGAAAGACATAGTTGGATAGGTTAAGAATTATTAATTGATAATTAGTAGTTAATAAGTTTATAGAAAGATTAATTGTTCAAATTATATTTTCTTTCAGAAAAAAGGATTATTGCTTAATTTTCCTGCTATTACCTATCTAATTCTTTTCTTTTCTTTTCCTTCATGACGTCAACCTTTTCTCTGATCCGTCTAATATCATCCCTAATCCCTGCTGCCTGTTCAAATTCCAAGCTCGCGGCTGCCCGGTCCATCTTCTTCCTCAATTCTGAGATTAAACGATCAATTTCATCAGGTGGAATGTTCTCTAAGTCAAATTCTTTTTCCGCTTTTTTTTCTTCTTTCTCAACCATGCGATTATGTAAAGCTTTGGTAATTGTTTTCGGAATGATTCCATGATCTTTGTTATATTTTTCTTGGATTTTCCGACGTCTCTCTGTTTCGCTAATCGCACTCCTCATTGATTCAGTCATATGATCTGCATACATAATTACTCTCCCCTCACTGTGCCTGGCAACCCTTCCAATTGTTTGAATAAGTGCTTGTTCGCTCCTTAAAAAACCTTCCTTATCTGCATCTATAATCGCGACCAGAGAAACTTCCGGCAGATCGAGCCCCTCTCTTAAGAGATTAACTCCTACTATTACATCATATATGCCGGCTCTTAAATCCCTGAGGATTTCCGGCCGTTCAAGAGTAGTAACCTCAGAATGAAGATAATTGACTTTAATATCCAGTTCTTTCAAATATTCGCTTAGATCTTCGGCCATTTTTTTAGTCAGAGTTGTCACTAAGGTACGTTGATGATTTTTAACATTGTTTTTAATCTCACTGATTAGATCATCAATTTGAAACTCGGCTTTTCGAACTTCAACCTTTGGATCCAAAAGCCCCGTTGGCCTGATTACCTGTTCCGTAACATACGGCATTTCTTTCCCCAGGGCCGCTTCTTTGAAATATTCTTTTGCGGAATATATCTTTCTGTCACTGCATTTTTCAAATTCATAAGTCCCGGGAGTAGCAGAAACATAAATGGTTCGATCTGTCATTTTTTCAAATTCGCTAAATCTTAGGGGTCGATTATCTAGAGCGGAAGGAAGACGAAAGCCATAATCTACCAAAGTTTCTTTCCTCGCCCTATCACCATTGTACATTCCCCTAATCTGAGGAATGGTCATATGAGATTCATCAATAATGAGAGAGAAATCATCTGGAAAATAATCCAAGAGAGTTGACGGTCTATCCCCAGCTTGTCTGCCTGAAAGATATCGAGAGTAGTTCTCGATCCCACTGCAATAACCTGTCTCCTCAATCATTTCGATATCAAAATTAGTTCTCTGAGTCAGCCGCTGGGCTTCGAGAAGCTTTACTTCATTTCTTAACTGCTTAACTCGAACGGCTAATTCTTCTCTGATAAGCTCGAGAGCACCCTTAATTCTTTCTTTTGGAGTCACAAAGTGCTTCGCTGGAAAAATTACGGTCCGATTAAGTTTTCGCTTGACTTCTCCTGTTAGGGGATCGATCTCTTTAATTGATTCGACTTTGGTATCAAAAAATTGAACTCTAATTGCTTTTTCTTCATAACTAGGGAAAATATCTAAAATATCTCCCCTAATTCTAAATTTACCTCTTTCAAAGTTTTGATCATTTCTCTCATATTGAATATCCACCAATTGTCTTAGAGCCTTTTCTGGGCTTTTTTCTGCTCCTATTTGAAAATCAATTTTAAGCTGTCCATAATCTTCCGGATTCCCTAACCCGTAAATACAAGACACGCTTGCAACAATCAAAACGTCTTTTCTGGTTAGAAGGGCAGAGGTCGCCGCATTCCTCAACCTGTCTATTTCTTCGTTAATGTCCGAATCTTTTTCAATATAGGTGTCGGTTCGAGGAATATAGGCCTCAGGCTGATAATAATCATAATAACTAACGAAGTAATGAACCGCATTTTCCGGAAAGAAGTCTTTAAACTCGTTAAAGAGTTGGGCGGCCAAGGTTTTGTTATGAGATATTACCAAAGTAGGACGGTTCAAATCAGTAATTACATTTGCCGCCGTAAAAGTTTTCCCAGATCCCGTAACACCTAGTAGAATTTGTTTTGAAATATTGGCGTTAAAGCCAGCCACAAGCTTCTTAATAGCTTGAGGTTGATCACCAGTTGGAGAATAGGAGCTTCTTAACTTAAATCTTTCCATAAGAAATGATTATACGCCAACTAGCATAGATATTCTAGGGTTAGCTTTTAAAAAAATTATGGAGTCAAGATGAATGATTCAGCAAATTGGTCAAAATAGTTCTGATAGTCTCTAGCATTATCCGTCTTTATAATCAGAGTCCTGTCTCTATAAGGAATAATGATAACATTAACAAATCTCTGTAAGTCTTGATCCTTGTAGTAAAATTTTCTGCCGTTAAATTCTGAAATCTTAATATCACTGATTTCGTATTTTTCTTTGGATTTTACCGCTTTTTTCTCAAGGCCATCCAGTTCTTTCGAATATAAATTCTTGGAAACATACACTTCAAGCGGGGCATGGATATTTCGAAGCGAAGAATCATATTCTACCATATCCGGATTGAAGTAGCTGGTATAAGGAATTTGAGCATTAATATC
>CAZAFQ010000049.1:0-5512 GCA_964484885.1 uncultured Candidatus Saccharibacteria bacterium
CTTGTTTTGAAAGGTCTACTGCAATTAATCCCGACATTCCTAGCAGGTTTGTAAACCTAGCCCTAGCTGCTCAAAAAAATAAAGACCATAAATTAGCGATAAAAGCGCTAGAAAAAGTTACCGCTCTTCAGCATACTCCCGATACCAAGCACCTAAAAATGTTAGCTCAGGCATATGAAAAAAATGGGGAAATCGAAAAGTCGATGAAAGTTCTGACACATATCTTGGAAATAGATCCTGAAGACGCTGATGTTAAGAGAAACTTGGCCAGATACTAAAAATAAAAAAGAACCTCTTTATCTAATGAAGCCCTTTTTGGCAGGGGTACCAGGACTCGAACCCGGATTAACGGTTTTGGAGACCGTCGTTCTACCGTTGAACTATACCCCTATTTTGAAGCGTCAACTATGCTATCGTTTTATTACTCCTAACCATTATAATAGCAAACTTGATCAATATAAAAGTTAGCTTATTTTTGTTTCTTTGTGAGCCGTAACTTTTCGGTCACGTTTACAGTATTTTTTTAATTCGAGTTTTCCGGTTGTGTTACGATCATTCTTGGTTGTAGTATAGTTTCTTTGCTTACACTCTGTACACTCAAGCGAAATTAATTTTCTCGGTCCTTTCTTTGCCATTTTTTTCTCCTTGGTTTATCTTAAGTATTATCATTTCTGGTAATGTGTCTTTGTCTCTTTCTACTAACAGAATCTGTTGGTTTTAGCGGAAAAAGGGTAGCTGTGAAAGAGTAAAGATCTTGTTAGTCATAATTTGACAGCGAGTTGCGATGTGGAGCCCACCACCGGAATCGGACCGGTGACCTCATCCTTACCATGGATGCGCTCTACCAACTGAGCTAGGTGGGCTCATAGTCGCTTTTTTTGAAAAAGTATCGTAAACAGATAACTAATGAAATTTGTTTGGGTGTAGATTACGTTAATTCTTGTATTAACATGGTGGCGAAGGAGGGATTCGAACCCCCGAAGGCTAATGCCAGCAGATTTACAGTCTGCCCCGTTTGACCGCTTCGGTACCTCGCCACGTTAGAAGAGCTTGTAAACTTAACGGTGTCAAATTACTTTTGTAAGCCTGCCTCAATGTGCCAAACCATCTAGAGACACTAAAGGCTGACATTGGAGCCACCCGTCGGATTCGAACCGACGACCGACTGTTTACAAAACAGTTGCTCTACCACTGAGCTAGGGTGGCGTAAGAATTAATAACAAAGAATCTGCTCTTTTAGCAGAATATTTCCTAACATATTATAATGTTTTTAGCTTATTTGGTCAATTAGCAAAGCAGATGTAGTATAAGCTCTAATCATAATTTATATTACAGCAAGGGTTCATTATTCCAAAATAAATGTAATTTGTTTTAAATTTTAAATTTTAATTGACAGAATAGCTTAAATGAAGTATTATTAAGCACATATGAAAGCCGCGAGGCTTTTTTAAAATAGAGAGAAAATGAAAAAAATACTCAATTACTTTAAAGAATCAAAAAATGAATTGGCAAAGGTTATCTGGCCGACAAAAAATGAAACCATCAGAATGTCAATTTCAGTCGCCATTATTTCATTAATTGCCGCTTTATTTTTGTGGTTAGTGGACTTAGGTTTATTTAAGCTTCTAGAAGTTATTTTATAAGGAGAGAAGATGGCAGAGGAGAGAATTTCAGGAAAAAATTGGTATGCGATTCATACTTATTCCGGCTATGAAGATAAGGTTACCGAGAATTTGAAACAAAGAATCGAAACCCTGGGAATGCAAGATCTTATATTTGATGTCATTGTTCCAAAGGAAAAAACGATTGAGATTAGAAACGGCAAAAGAAGGATCGTTGAGAAAAAAATTTTTCAAGGATATGTCTTGGTGGAAATGATCGTAACCGAAAATTCCTGGTATGTTGTTCGAAACACCCCTCAGGTAACCGGATTTATCGGTTCCGGTACAGTGCCGATTCCATTAGCGGAAGCGGAAATCAAAAATATTCAAAAAAGAATGGGTATCGAAGAACCAAAATATAAGATCGATTTATCAAAAGGGGATTTGGTTGCAATTAATGATGGTCCGTTCAAGGGCTTCGATGGCACTGTAGATGATGTTGATGAAGAAAAAGGAAAAATTAAAGTATTGGTAAACATGTTCGGACGCGAAACTCCTGTAGAGCTGGATTCACTGCAGGTAAAAAAAGTTTAGGAATAATATAAAATAAAAATTTTATAAACCATTAAACTCGAGAGGAAAAGCATGGCGAAGAAAATTAAAACTAAAATTAAGTTACAAATCATCGCCGGACAGGCAACCCCGGCACCTCCTACAGGAACTGCTCTGGGTCCTCACGGTGTTAATATTATGGATTTTGTGACGGCTTTCAATGATCGAACAAAAGACAAGATGGGCACAAAATTACCGGTTATTATTACCGTTTATGAAGATCGTTCTTTTGACTTCATTACTAAAGAGCCGCCGGCGACCGAATTAATTAAAAAAGAATTAAATCTTAAAAAGGGATCAGGCTCAAGCAAAAAAGATAAAGTTGCTAAACTTACTTCCGAGCAGCTTCGCAAAATTGCAGAAGCCAAGATGCCTGACCTAAATGCTAATACCGTTGAGCAAGCAGAACACATTATTGCCGGAACCGCAAGAAGTATGGGCGTTGAAATAGAAAAATGAGATTGCTATAGCTAACGCCCAGGAGCCAGTAGTAATTCATTACTTAAATTATGTGGGAGCCTAGACGGGCGCTAAAACCACAAGGAGTCAAAATGGTTGAAAAAAAATCAAAGAAAAAAGTTGTTGCTAATACACCGGAAGCGACTAAAGAAGTGATGCTAGAAGAAGTTCCAGAAAAGCAAGCCTTAAAAAAACAATCTAAGAAAAAAGAAAATGTAAAAGCGGAAAAGCAAAAAGTTAAGCTTCCACCGGAAGAGCGTAAGCATTCAAAGAAGTATCGACAGGCGAGCCAATTAGTCGATAAAAGCAAAATCTATGATCTTAAGGAAGCCATTGTGTTGGTTGGTAAAACCTCTGTAACAAAATTTGATTCAACCATTGAAGTTCATATAAGATTAAATGTTGATCCTGGTTCTGCTGAGGGTCAAATCAGGGGGAACATTGTTCTTCCTGAAGGCTCAGGAAGAGTGAGAAGGATAGCCGTTCTTTGCGGTCCTGAAAAAGAAGCCGATGTCAAAAAGGCCGGAGCCAAGGTTGTTGGCGGAGATGATTTAATAGCCGATATTGAAAAGGGTAAAATTGAATTTGACGTTTTAGTCGCTACCCCCGATATGATGCCGAAGATCGGTAAATTAGGGAGGATCCTTGGAACCAAAGGGCTCATGCCGTCACCGAAGTCGGGGACCATTAGTTCCGATCCGGAGAAGGTAGTTAAAGAATTAATGGCAGGAAGGATCGAATTCAAAATTGATAAAAATGGTATCATTCATCAGGCTATCGGAAAGAGTTCTTTTGGCCCGGATAAATTAGAAAAAAATTTTGAGGCCTTACTTTCAGCAGTAAAGAAAGCTAAGCCCCAAACTACAAAAGGAACATATATCTTAAGTATCAGTATGACAACAACGATGGGGCCCGGTATCAAAATCAAGCTTTAAAAATTGTGGAAAACCTAGTTTTTGAAATGACGCTCATTATTTGAGCGTCATTTTTTAGATGTGGACAAGGCTAGTGGTTAACTCTGATTCTATGCCTCTTGTGCTTGGATTTTGTTCTCAAAAACGGAAGAAACAAAGAAGTGGTGTTTGTGAATATAAAAGTATTTACATTGCTCCGATTAATGGGGTAGAATGGGGACACGTGGTGAAAAGTGGGGGATTAGAAATGTTTATCGGCGAATATAGGCACAATATTGACGAAAAGGGCAGACTAGCTTTACCGGCAAAATTTAGAGGGAAGCTGGCCGATGGGGTTATTGTTACTAAGGGGTTAGAAAGTTCCCTGGTGATTTATACTGTTGCCGAATGGGGGAAAATCGCTCCAAAACTTTCAGAACTTCCTTATACCCAGTCAAATGCTAGAGCTTTCTCAAGATTGATTCTTTCAGGCGCTAACGATTGTCAGTTAGATCGACAAGGTAGAATTAATCTCCCGGCTCATCTACGTGACTATGCTAAGTTGAAAACCAATACTGTTATCGTTGGCGTTTATAGCCGAATAGAAGTTTGGGACGTGAAAGAGTGGGAAGCCTATAAAGAAAAAGTTGAGAATCAATCAGAAGAGATTGCTGAGAATCTCGAGAACCTAGGCTTGTAGAACCTTTACAATTTATTATTTTTCCGTAAATAGCCGATAATCAGTACGCACATGTTAGTCAAAACAACATCCACCTCAAATACAAGGTTTATCCTTGTCCTCAAAAATTTAAGCCCAATAGAATCCTGCTTATTGTTCTATAAAATCAAAACAAATCTAAAAATGAGAACCTAAAACGTTCTAAACTCACATTTATTGATTATCGGCTACTTATGGGAAAACAAAAACATTACCCGGTACTTTTAAAAGAAGCAATTGACATGTTGAATCCAAAAAAAGGACAGATTTTTATTGACGTAACCTGTGGATTTGGAGGTCATGCGAAAGAAATTGCTAAAAGAATTGGTGTGGAAGGTAAACTACTTTGCTTAGATCAAGACCCAGAAGCTATTGCCGCAGTGAAGAAAGAGATGGGCCGCAAAGGAGTAATTGTTGTCCAAGAAAATTTTCGAAATCTCGAAAGAGTTGTCAGTGATCAAAAGTTTACAGAGACAGATGGGATTCTGGCAGACTTAGGGGCTTCTTCACATCAATTTGATAGCGCGGAAAGAGGATTCTCATTTTCTAAAGAAGCATTACTAGATATGAGGATGGACAAAAGGAGGGAAGTAAGTGCGTTTGATATTGTCAACCGTTATAGTGAAAAAGACTTGATCAGAATTTTTAAAGATTATGGCGAAGAATGTCTGGCCAAGGTGATTGCACGAAGGATAGTAGAAAAAAGATTGCTATCTCCAATTACCACAACAATTGAGTTAGCCGAACTGGTCGAAAAGATCTATCACAAAAGAGGTCTGTATCAAAGAATCCACCCGGCAACAAAAACGTTCCAAGCTCTTAGAATCGAAGTTAATCAAGAGCTAGAAAGCTTGGTAGAGTTTTTACCTCAAGCGATTAAAGTATTAAAGTCAGGCGGAAAGCTGGCAATTATTACCTTTCACTCATTAGAAGATAAAATCGTTAAAAGCTTTATTAAGGAAAATTCTCGTGATTGCATCTGCCCGCCGGATTTCCCGGTTTGTAGGTGCGATCACAAGAAAAAGTTAAAACCGATTACAAGGAAGCCGATAGTTCCAACACAAGAAGAAATTGAAAAGAATTCAAGATCGCGAAGCGCCAAATTAAGAGTCATGGAAAAAGTATAAAGCAAGCACCTGGAGGGTGATTTAAAAATACCTGCTAAAAGCAGCGAAAACAAAAGGAGGGAAAAGATGAGGGACAGAAAAAAGAAAAAATTTAATCAAAGT
>CAZAFQ010000050.1:0-5388 GCA_964484885.1 uncultured Candidatus Saccharibacteria bacterium
ACATATCTAGTCTCTCCTTTGCATAGGTGAGAACACCAGAAGATAGGAATCTCGACTCCGGAGTATCTTTAGCTTCTTTTTATTCACTAAAGACATACCTCACATGAATCAGTTATCCCAGCCATGGCTTCTTTGGCTTTCTCATCTAGCCGGGAGAAAAATCCCCTCCTTCTATCTATATCACCCTCAAGAAGAGGGTTGTTTCTCGCGACTATGCATTAATGATACCATAATTTTAAGGAAGAGTAGTGGTGGTTGTTGTGGTAGTAGTTACTGAAGGTGAAGCTGTTTTAACCTTTATCATAATAGTTTTAGATTGAGCCGTTTGTAAAACAGTATCCTTGACTGTAGCAATGATAGCGTGACTTCCACTAGACACTGGAATGTTTGCGGTATAACCGTTACCATTTTTCATTTTACTGGCGAGATAGCTTTTGTTATCAACGCTGACTACTACCTCCTTGACACCTTTAGGGGCGTCAACAAAAAGATTAACGGTTATAGGGTCTTCCACATTATCGCCATCAGAGGGTGAGGTAATATTTATTTTTGGGAGATCTTTTCCGGTATGAAGATCGCAGTTCTCTGTTGGAACGGGATAATCAGTGGTAGCAAGACCTTGGCTTGCGGCCCAAGCAGAGATAGGAGCCTGCCATCTGGAATAGGAAGCATCCGTATTCGGGATTTCAGCTGTAATTTTAATTTGAGTAATTGTTTCGACTAGTTCCGCCGGGCAGTTGTCTGTCGCTAGTTTATTTGACATAGTGTCGATCTTAAAACTACTACCGTCCGTTTCGGCTATTTTATACCAACTTGGGAAAAGATCGGTTCGTGTGGAAGTTGTTGCTGTGTTTGGTTTTTTCCCGGTTATAGTGTCAACCGTTACATTCTTAATTCCAGAAGGTCTTGCGAACTGCTCGACAGGGGAGCTAGCAAGAGCGTTTTTCATGAACTGATTCCAGATTGGCGCGGCAGCAATAGAGCCACCGGCACTTGTCATCGGAGTGCCATCATTATTACCGGCCCACACTCCGGCTACGAGTGATGGGGTATATCCCAGCGTCCAAGCATCTTTATAATTATCTGTTGTTCCGGTTTTCGCCGCTACCGGTCTATTTGGTAAGGTTAGTTTTGAGCCTGTTCCAAAAGTGACTGCTCTGGCGGAATCATCAGATAGTATATTACTGATGAGGTATGAAACCTGCTCGTCTAAGACTCTTTTCCCTGGAGTTTCTTTATATTCGTCGAGAACTTTACCCTTTGAATCTTCAATTTTTACATACCAAGTAGCTTCTTTCTTTACTCCCTTATTTGCAAAGACCCCATAAGCGCTTGTCATATCAAGAAGCTTTACTTCACCGGAACCCAGCACAAGGGAAAGCCCATATTGTTCTGGGTTTGTTAATGTGGAGATGCCCATTGCCGTAGCGGTATTAAGCGATTCTTTAACTCCGGCAATGTATAGGGCTTTTACTGCCGGAATGTTTAATGAATTACCTAAAGCGTAGCGGACCGAAACTGGTCCAGAAAATCTTCCGCTGTAGTTATTAGGGTTGTAGCCTCCGCCAAAATCTGTTTTCAAATCCCAAAAAGTACTACCAGGCCCCCAGCTATCAGACTGGAAAAGAGTAGCATAGATAAAAGGCTTGAAGCTGGATCCGGGCTGTCTCCCCATCAAGGCTACATTGACATTGCCGTCAATATCCTGATCAAAGAAGTCCTTGCTTCCAACCATTGCCAATATTTGTCCGGTTTTTGGGTCCATGGCGACAAGTGAAGCGTTTGAATCGTTATAAGCGGCATAGTTGCGATCAACGTTTTCTCTCACAGCTGCTTCGGCTAGATTTTGCTTTTCAAGATCTAATGAGGTAAAGACCTTCAGCCCGCCCTCATTAACCATTTCTTCTCCGTATTTTTCCACTAATTTTTCTTTGACATACATCACAAAATGCGGTGCAGTAATTTTACCGTATTGATTGTTAGAAAGAGCGATTTCTTGTTTTTTAGATTCACTGGCCTGTTCTTCCGTAATGTAGCCTTGGGCTGCCATTTGATCCAAGACGAGATCTTTTCTCTTTAAGAGTTCATCTTTATGTTGACCATATGGAGAAAAATATGAAGGAGCTTGTGTAATGGCGGCTAGTAACGCTGATTCTTCCAAGGTAAGCTTACCGGCATCTTTGTCAAAGTATGTTTTGGCAGCAGTTTGAATACCATAAGCATTTGATCCATAAGGAACTTCATTCAAATACATTTTCAAAATATCTTCCTTTGAATACATCTGTTCAATCATGATTGCCAAAATCACTTCTTTGATTTTCCTTGAATAGGTTTTTTCATTTGTTAATAGGGCATTCTTGACATATTGCTGGGTGATTGTACTGCCTCCTTGTCCGACAAGGTCTCGATTGATAATATTATAGAAAGTACTTCCCAGAATTCTCCTAGCATCAAAGCCGCGGTGTTTATAGAAGTTTTTATCCTCAATTGCGACCGTAGCATCTTTTACTGATTGGGGAATGTCTCCCCAATCGACTAAAATCCGATTTTCATTGCCATGGATTTCATATAGCAGCTTGCCGTTACGATCAAAAATCTGAGTTGATTGTTCTGAAATCCGGCTATTAATTTTTCCCGGAGAAGGAAGATCTTTAGCATAATATCCAAAGAGTATAATTATTAAACCAAGGAAAATCAAAAAGCAGATTCCTAGTTTTTTCCAACCTTCTTTAGTTGTAAATAAATCGCGAAAAAACTCTTTTATTCGGGTTAGGCTGAAGCCTTTTTTCCGGTAAGGGTTAGCAATCGCTTTTCTTTTTATAAGAGAAGATCGCTTCTTACGTTGATATTTCATATGATAGTCTCGCTTAACAATAACGGTTTGAATTATAGCAAAAAAAAGACTATAATTAAACAGATTTTTCAATTTTTAACAATATTTTGGAGCTAGTTTGGAAGAAAAAATTAATGAATTATTGACTAGGGGAGTTACCAATGTAATTGATGGGAACCATCTGAAGCTTGCCCTGAAATCCGAGAAAAAGCTAAGAATTAAGCTTGGAATCGATCCGACCGGACCGAAACTCCATTTGGGACGAGCCATTACCCTATGGAAGCTAAAGGCGTTTCAAGATCTAGGCCATCAAATAGTTTTCATAGTTGGAGATTTCACTGCCCAGATCGGGGATGCTTCAGATAAAATGGCGGAACGGCAAATTTTGACCCTGGACAAGATAAAGGAAAACTTCAAGACATACAAAGAGCAGATAGGGAAGATTTTAGACTTAAAGAAGGTTGAGTTTAGGTATAATGGGGAATGGCATTTCAAGTTGACTCAACAGGAAATGCTTGAGATGGCAATGCAATTTACGGTTGCTCAGATGATTGAACGAGAAAATTTCATTGACCGATTTAAGGCCCAGAAACCGATCGGTCTTCATGAAATTCTTTATCCGCTTCTTCAGGGATATGATTCCGTTGCTGTAAAGGCAGATGTTGAATTGGGAGGTAATGACCAGCTTTTCAATCTTCTTGCCGGTAGAACTGTCCAAAAAAAATACGGGCAAAAACCTCAAGACGTGATGACCTTTGAGTTGCTGGAAGGAACCGATGGTCGGAAAATGAGTACTTCTTACGAAAATTGTATCTATATCGAAGACAGTCCAAACGACATGTATGGAAAGGTAATGTCTATTCTTGACACCTTGCTTATCAAATACTTCACTCTTGTGACCGATGTTCCGCTAAGTGAAATAAAAAAATATGAAGAAGATCTAAAAAGTGGCACCAATCCCAGAGATATTAAAGCCAAGTTAGCGTTTCATGTTGTCAAAAGATATTATGGGGAAGAGAAGGCCCGGGTAGCATCAGAAGAATTTGACCGTGTTTTCAAGCTTAAAGAACTACCCAGTGAAATGACCGAATTTCAATATGTTCCCAATCGTAAAATTATTGATGTTGCCGCTAGCGTTTTCTTGATTTCAAAATCAGAAGCAAGACGTTTAATCAATCAGGGCGCCGTGAAACAAAACGATAAAATTGTCAAAGAAATAGATGCTGAAATTGAGGAAGGGATTTTAAAAGTAGGGAAAAGGGGCTACTTAAGAATTACGACCAAAAAGTAATTTTTTATTTTTAAATTTTAACATTTAACTTTTGATTTGATATGGTTGTGACTTTAAAGTCCGAAATATCCGAGCTTCCAGGAGTCGGAGAGAAATATGCGGTCAAACTCAATCGTTTAAAAATTAAAACAATTGAAGATTTACTTTTATATTTCCCTAAGCGCTGGGAAGATTTTTCAAAAATTACTCCAATCAGTGGACTTAGAGGGATGGAGGCGGCCTGTATTAAAGGGAATATTTGGAGTATTGGAAACAAGCGCTCAGTTCGCCGAAGAATGAATATCACGGAGGCAATCATTGCTGATGAGACCGGAACAGTAAAAACAGTTTGGTTTAATCAGCCCTTTCTCATCAAAAACTTAAAAGTTGGGGATGAAATTCTTTTAGCCGGGAAAATAGACGTAAGCTTTGGGTCTCTGACTCTTCAGTCTCCAGCTTATGAAAAGGTAAACGAGAGCGAAACCACACATCTCGGAAGGATTGTTCCGATTTATCGGGAAACCGAGGGGTTAAGCTCCAGATGGCTTCGATCCCAAATCCGGAATCTAGTTAAAATTATTTATTCTTTTAAAGAATATTTGCCGGCTGAAGTTATTAAGAGACAGAATCTAATTTCTTTTCCGGCCGCTATTAGGCAGTTACACTTTCCCGAGAATTCTTTTCAGCTTGAAAAAGCGCTTGAGAGGGTTAACTTTGATGAAATGTTCTTGCTCCAGATGGCAGTAGGAGAAGAAAGAAGAAAAATAGAATTAGAAAAGTCGATCGCTATTAAGTTTAATGAAGAATTAAGTAAAAAATTCATTCAAAAATTAGGATTTCAATTTACTGATGCTCAAAAAAAAGCTACTTGGGAAATTATAAAAGATCTAGAGAGACCGGTGCCGATGAACCGCTTGCTAGAAGGAGACGTTGGAAGCGGGAAAACCGTTGTTGCCGCTATGGCTATCCTCCAAGCGGCTGGTAGTGGCTTTCAGGCTGCTTTGATTGTTCCTACGGAAATCTTAGCAAGACAACATTTTGATAAGCTCACTCCTCTTTTTTCTGAATTCGGGATTACCACTGAACTAATTCTTGGGAAAACCAAAAAAAAGGAAAAACTTGAAATTTATCGCCGACTGGAAGAGGGCGAAATAAATATTTTGATTGGCACTCACTCTTTACTGTCAACTGACGTCAAGTTCTATAACCTGGCTCTTGTCATTGTAGATGAACAGCATCGATTCGGAGTAGAGCAGAGAAAAAAACTAAAAGAAAAAACCGGACA
>CAZAFQ010000051.1:0-5357 GCA_964484885.1 uncultured Candidatus Saccharibacteria bacterium
CCCCGGATGGCCTTACGACATTAACTCAAATATTAAAAGATAAGGGCTATTCAGAAAGGGAGCTAATAGAGGCCGGAGTTACCACAGAAAGGAATAACCGGGCGATCGATCAATTTCGGAGTCGGATTACCTTTCCGATAATGAATGTGAGCGGTCAAGTGATAGGTTTTTCGGCTCGAGTTTTGGGGGATCGACTTCCTAAGTATATTAATACTCCGGCAACAAAGATTTACGATAAATCAACGGCAATTTACGGAATTTTTCAAGCCAAAGAAATGATTAGAAAAAAAGATTATGCCATAATTGTTGAAGGTAATATGGACGTGATTGTATCTCATCAAGCCGGAATAAAAAATGTGGTTGCTTCGAGCGGCACGGCTCTAACAGAAAGTCAGCTTGACATATTGAAGCGCTTCACCTCAAACCTAAAACTTGCTTTTGATGTCGATCAGGCAGGAAGGGCTGCTACCAGAAGGGCGATTGATCTTGCCTGCAAAAAAAATCTTAATTTAAAAGTAATCGAGTTGTCAGAAGGGAAAGATGCTGCTGAAGTTCTCGGAAGAAATCCGAAAATTTGGTTGAAAGCGATTCGTGATTCCAAATATTTCCTTGATTATCTTTTTGAAAAGATATTTTTGGGGGTTAACGATAACAATATTTTAGAAAAGAAAAAAGCTACCTATGAATTTTTGGAAATATTGGAAAGAGTCAGTGAGCCTGTTGAAAAAGAGCATTATGTCAGAAAGCTAGCCGACAGACTGAAAATATCGGAAGATTCAATCTGGGCAAGCCTCAAGACGAAAACGGTAAAGATTGAAGAAAAACCGACAATAAAAATTAAAAGATTAAGTCTCAGGGATAAAATTGAGGAGAGATTGCTTGGCGCGGCAATCCTAAACAGTACTTACCTTGAATTCTTTTTGACCTCAATTGAAGGTAAGGACTTACAAAATATTAAGGTTTTTAACCTTTACAAAATCTTAAAAAAATATTATAATCAACGCAAAATTTTCGATCTGAAAAAATTTGAAAATCTCCTAACCGGGCCTAACAAAAAAGAGCTTGATGGTATCTTATTAAAAACGGAAGAAGAGCTTGAAAAATTTGACGAAGAAACAACGGGCGAAGAAATCTTCTATCTGATAAAAAAGATTAAGAAATTTAACTTGGAAGAAAAAAAAGATTCTCTAAACCAACAAATTCAGGAAAGCGAGCAAAAAGGAGATCAAGGTCAAGTAGAAAAATTAATGGAAAAAATGCAGAAATTAATAAAAGAAGAGCAGGAGATATAAATTGCCCAAGAAAGAGAAGGACGATAAAGAAAAAAAAGATAAAGAGCTTATCGAGAAAGGAAAAGCTCAAGGCTTTGTAACACAAGATGAAATTGTGGCTCTTTTTCCCAATGCTGAAGAAAATATTGAAGCAATCGATGAGATGTATGCTAAGCTAGCCGAAGCCGGAATTGAAGTTACCGATGATCGCGAGAAAATGATCTGGGGAGAAGATAAAACCGAGGATATTACTGAAGAAGATCTGAAAAATGTCAGTATTCAAAGTGATTTTGCTGATGATTCGGTTAGAATGTATTTGAGGGAAATTGGGAAAATCCCATTGTTAACCGGAGAAGAAGAGGTCACGCTTGCTAAACGGGCATTTGAAGGCGACAAGGCCGGTAAGAAAGCCTTAGCGGAAGCCAACTTAAGACTTGTTGTTTCTATTGCAAAGAAATATGTAGGTCGCGGTCTCGATCTTCTAGATTTGATTGAAGAGGGCAACACAGGACTACTTCGAGCTGTTGAGAAATTTGATTATCGGAAGGGTTTTAAATTTTCAACATACGCCACCTGGTGGATCCGCCAAGCGATTACCAGAGCGATTGCAGATCAAGCGAGAACAATACGAATCCCGGTTCACATGGTGGAAACTATCAACAAGCTTATTAGAACTCAGCGGAGATTATTACAAGATTTAGGGCGCGAACCGCTTCCAGAAGAAATTGCGACTGAAATGGGGATTGATGTTGCCAAAGTTAATCATATTTTGAAGATTTCTCAGGATGTGGTCTCGATTGATACTCAAGTAGGAGACGAAGAAGATACTCGGTTGGCTGACTTTATTGAAGATCAGGATTCTGTTTCCCCGGATGAAGCAGCTACCTATGAGTTACTAAAGGAGCACATCAAAGAAGTGCTCGAATATCTGACCCCCAGGGAACAAAAAATTTTAAGAATGAGATTTGGTCTTGATGATGGACATGGTCATACTCTGGAAGAAACCGGTCAAGAATTCGGAGTAACCCGAGAACGCATTCGTCAGATTGAGGCAAAAGCCCTTACCAAACTTAGGAAACATCGCGAAAGCAAAAAACTGAAGGACTATTTGAGATAAAATAAAAGATTAATAGCTTTCCGATTAACTTTTAATTTCAAAATCTATGACCCGCTAATATCCTTTCTAAATATGAAAAGAGTCATTAGGCGTGAAGGCCAGTAATAATTGGCTAAAGATTGATTGCCTTTATCATTTTTCGGAGTGGATTGTTGAATCGTCTCCCAAAAATGAGGAGGAAATAGCCTACATAGTAAAGAACTTAGTTCTGAACATTCGATCAACTTAACGGTTCTTTCGTGCTAAAATAAAACTATGAAAAGAGAGAAATTTGTAGTTTTTGATGGTAATGCAATCGTTCATCGAGCTTATCATGCAATTCCGCCGATGACCACCTCTAGAGGGGAAGTGGTAAATGCGGCTTATGGTTATACTTCGATGATTTTAAAGGTTTTCTCTGAGCTTTCTCCAGATTATGCTGCGGTTGCTTTTGATTTAGCGGCACCAACCTTTCGTCATCAGGAATATGCTGAATATAAAGCAACTCGTGTCAAGGGGCCGGATGATCTTTATGAACAATTTCGAAGAGTGAGAGAAATAACTGAGGCTCTTTCAATCCCAATCTTTGAGAAAGAAGGCTATGAAGCGGATGATGTAATCGGGACTATCAGCAAGCAAGTTTCTAGGGATATTGATGTCGTTATTGTTACCGGTGATCTTGATGAACTGCAGTTGGTTGCTGAGAATGTTAAAGTCTACACCATGCGAAGGGGATTTACCGATACTGTTATTTATGATTTAAATGCCGTGAAAGAACGCTATGGCTTAACGCCAGAGGAGTTTATCGACTATAAAGCCCTAAAAGGTGATGCCTCAGACAATATCCCAGGGGTGGCCGGAATCGGAGAAAAAACTGCTTGTGATCTTATTTTAAGATATCAAAATATCGAAAATCTTTACAAACATCTCGATGAACTAAAAGGAAAAATTAAGGAAAAACTAGAGAACGGTAAAGAATCAGCTTTTATTTCGAAGAAACTTTCAAGGATTGATACGGATGTTCTCCTAAGGATTGATTTGGATAAGGCTAGAACCCATGAGTTCGATCGTCAGGTAGTTTTCAACCTTTTTAGAGAGCTAGAATTTAAATCACTCCTTAATCGACTACCGGACGAGAGAAAGCAGGCTGATCTTTTTGGAAAAATAAAGAAAGAGAAACCTCATTTGAAGGAATGCCGTTATCATTTGGTAAATTCTGTTAAGGCTCTAGAAGAGCTGGTAAGCAAGATAAAAGAATCCATGATGTTCTCAATTGATACTGAGACCGACTCTATAAACTCGATTAAGGCTAATCTTGTTGGTCTTTCAATCTCCTTTCAAGAAGGTACGGCTTATTATATTCCAATTGCTCATCAAGAAGGAGAAAATCTTCAGAAGGATTTAGCAATCGAAAAGCTTAATCCAATTTTCTCTAACAAAAAAATAAAAAAGATTGGTCATAATTTAAAATATGACTACATCGTACTGAGTAGAGCGGGGTTTAAACTCAAAGGCATTTACTTTGACACGATGATTGCTGCCTACCTTTTAAACCAGAATCTACGCTCTCCTAAGCTTGATGACCTTGCTTTCAGGGAACTTGGGATTGAAAAAATCTCAATTAAAGAAATTATCGGTGACGGTAAGCATCAGACTACTTTTGATCAAGTTCCGCATGAAATTGCCTATAAATATGCCTGCGAAGATGCTGATATCCCACTCCGACTATTTAAAATTCTTGATGCGAGGCTCAGGAAGAATAATCTTAAAAAACTTTTTTATAAAATTGAAATGCCCCTGGTCACAATTCTTGCCGAGATGGAAATGGCGGGGATTTTAGTTGACTCTAAAGTTTTGAACATAATTTCTAAAAAATTTGAAACGAGAATAAAGATTCTGGAAAAGGAGATTTATGATTATGCAGGAGAGAAATTCAATATTAATTCTCCGTCTCAGCTTCAGAAAATTCTTTTTGAGAAATTAAATCTCCAGGATCTAATTTTTGACAAGAAAGAGCTAAAGAAAGTCAAGTCAGGAGGATATTCAACCGGAGCCGAGGAGCTATTAAAACTGCAGGAGGCCCATCCGATTATTACCAAAATCAGTGATTATCGTGAATTAACTAAGCTAAAATCGACCTATATTGATACATTGCCGAAACTAATCAATAAGGCTACAGGTCGGATCCATACTAATTTTAACCAAGCTATTACGGCTACCGGTCGACTTTCCTCGAGTGATCCAAATTTACAAAATATTCCGATTAGAACTGACGAAGGAAGAGAAATTCGCAAGGCCTTTATTGCTGGTGAAGGGAATGTGCTTCTTTCGGTTGATTATTCTCAAATTGAACTAAGAGTGATCGCTGATTTAGCAGATGATAAAGAAATGATTGAAACGTTTAAAAGAGGAGAGGATGTTCATGCTTCAACGGCAGCAAAGGTTTATGGAGTAGCAATTGATCAGGTTGATGAAAGTATGAGACGAAAAGCAAAGGCAGTTAATTTTGGAATTATTTATGGAGTCAGTGCTCATGGCTTGAAGCAATCAACCGGTATGAGCCGGGAAGAAGCTCAAGATTTTATTGATAAGTATTTTGAAATAAATAAAGGCGTTAAGAAATATACTGAAAAGATAATAGAAAAGGCTAGAGCTCAAGGGTATGTTGAAACTATTTTTGGTCGAAAAAGGTTTTTGCCGGAAATTACTTCAAATAACTTTATTATTCGAGGCCAGGCAGAGCGGATGGCACTCAATATGCCGATTCAAGGAACGGCGGCCGATATTATTAAATTAGCGATGATTGAAATTAATAAAACTTTAAAAACTAAAGGATTAGACGAAGACATTAAAATGCTTTTACAAGTTCATGATGAATTGATTTTTGAAGTTTATAAAAACTATTCGGAAAAAGCCAAAGAACTGATTGATAAGATAATGGAAAATGCTTTTAAATTGGATTCTGTAGAAATTAAAGCAGATTCTAAAAT
>CAZAFQ010000052.1:0-3251 GCA_964484885.1 uncultured Candidatus Saccharibacteria bacterium
TTACAAATTCGTTTTTAATTAAACTTTAGCCCTTAGCTATGGTTGTTTCGCTAGGACAAATCCCCATATCTCTTTGGCCCCGTGTTTCTTTAGTTCCTTGGCGCACGCATTAAGAGTTGACCCTGTCATTATTAAATCATCAACTATCACAACCCTTTTCCCCTCCACATCAGCCTTTTTATTCACTACAAAAGCGCCTCTGACGTTCTTGAGCCTTTCTTTTTTAGAAAGAGCTGCTTGAGGGACTTTAAATTTTCTTCTAAAAATTAAATCCTTTCTTAGGACTCCAGAAGAAGTCTTTGCTAGTAAGTTTGCAACTTCTTCGGCTTGATTATAGCCTCGCCATAAGAAGCGTTTTTTATCTGAAGGAACAAAAGTCAGAAGAAACCTCTCTCCAAGATCATCAAGATATGGCCAGGAAACTTCGGCTAAATCACTACTCAGAGCTTTAACAAAATTATATTTATATTCGTAGATAACCGATTTTAAGGGTTCTTCAAAGTGAGCAACTACCATCACTCCCGTCAAATAGCTCTTGTGGCGACAGTTGGCACAAACTCTGCCTCTGGGCATTAATCTCGAACAGAAAGGACAATTTTGTTTTTTTTGAAAAACAATTTTTGAACGGCAGCTATCACAAAAAAGAGCGTCTAATTTGCCACAAACGACACATTTTGCTGGAAAAATAATATCAAGCACAAAATCAAATATTTTTTGAAGAGAAAATGTTTGCATTGCCCACCTTTTCTAGTTATTATATTTATACAGAAAAAAATATAAATTCAATACCGTTTAAAGTTATCTCGATAATCTTTTAGATCGAGATTGACAAAATCGCGGAGGAGGGCAACAAATGGCAAAAGATAAGAACTTACCGGAAGAAAGCTTTTTTGCGGCAAGTGCACCAAAAGGAGACTGGGGTCAGGACGACATCGAAGGACAACTAGCGGTTGATGTCTATCAAACCAAGGATCATGTTGTGATTAAAGCTCCGATAGCCGGAGTAGAGCCCGAAGAACTTGACGTAGTTGTAACAGATGACACCATTTCAATTAGAGGCGAACGATTTGAAGAGAAAGAGGTCGATACTGACAGTTACCATTCTCAAGAATGTTATTGGGGCGCTTTTGCTAGAACGGTAATGTTGCCAGTAGAGTGCGATTCCGAGCAAGCAGATGCCTCTTTTAAAAAAGGCATCTTAACAGTCAGAATCCCAAAAGCAGAAAAGAACAAGACAAAAAAAATCACCGTCAGAACAGCTTAAACCTTTTAAAAATCAGCTGGTTGGCTCAACTCCAGCTGATTTTTTTTATTTCCTAAAATGATAACAAGAAACAAGAGGAATGGCTGATTGCTTTACTCCTTTCAACAATCTATTAAGCTGATAATTCTCAGCTTTTTTACATTTTACTTTTATCCCTCCCCTTGCTAAGATGATTATGTTATGAAAAAAATTTTTCTAAATTCTTTTTTTGTATTTAGCTTTTGTTTTTTACTCTTTTCTCCTTTCATTGCAAGGGCTGACTGCGAGACCGGTCAAGTAAAGGTTCCCCAGGATAGTTGTGTGGATGAATATGGAAATATTGCTTGCTCTTCTTTTTTGGCTGACGGCAGTTGTTGTTGTAGTGTCGGAACAAAATCAGAGACTAAATCGAAGGGTAGAGATTCCTTTTTCAACTGCCAAGACAAGGGAATTGGAGCGATGGAATGTTTTGTTACAGAAGCATACACCTTCTCTTTGGGCCTAATTGGAGCATTAGCATTCCTGATAATCGTCGTTGGTGGGATTCTCTACATGACCTCAGGAGGGAACCCTAATCGTATAGGAACAGCAAAAAAATTAATTTGGGGAGCCGTGAGCGGCGTTGCTCTTTTGCTCGTGGCCGGTATTATTGTAAAATTGATTGAAGATATTTTTGGTCAAGGGTTGTAATATGAAACTTCCAATTTTTATTAAAAAATTAAAAAAATATTTTTCTCTACCACTGTTTTTTTTATCTGTAAATTATTGCCTCGCTCAAGCTGAGTCTGAGGAAGGCCCAGGCCCCATAACTGCCGATGACAAGGATATTCTTATTACAAAAATCACAGAAATTACGGACAAATATTTATTAAATTGGGCTGGGGCCTTAGCAGTGATTGTTTTAATAATCGGTGGATTAATGTATATTACTTCGGCCGGTAGCCCAGAACGAGCCGGAGCTGCCAAGAAAGCCCTGACCGCTGGCATCATCGGGTTAATAATAATAATCGTGGGAAAGGCTTTATTATTTGTAACCGCTAAATTACTGGGAGGGAGCCTTGACTTATAAGAATAGGACTAAAAAGTTATTACCTCTATCCTTTGTTATTATATCGTGTATTCCTTCTTTCGTCTTCGCTGCTTCGGCTAGCGGATTCGGGAGCATTGATGATGTCCTTAAAAATGTCGAAAAATGGCTTTTGGGAATTGTCGGAGGCTTGGCGGTTCTTTTTATAATCATCGGTGGGGTTCGCTATATTATTTCGGCCGGCAATCCTGATCAAGCCGGGGCTGCCAAGAAAACAATTCTTTATGCTATAATAGGGATCATTGTGGTCGTTTTTTCATATGCTGTCGTTACCCTGATCCAAAGTTTACTTCATCAACTTTAATTAACTTGCAACCATAAAAAAAATAAATTATTGTTAACTTATTAAAACAAAAAAAAGGAAAAGGAGGTGAAATGAAAAAAATTAGACAAATTGGGCTTGCTCTCTGTCTTTTACCGGGAGGGGCATTCGCCCAAAGTGATGATTTCGGGTTGAGTACTGGTGCTTTAAACAAAGATTTAGGCAACCCAAATGAGATTATCTTTAACATTATTGACTGGGTATTAATGGTTGCAGCAGCAATTGCCGTTCTTTTCTTGATCATCGGCGGGGTTCGCTATATTATTTCGGCCGGCAATCCTGATCAAGCCGGGGCTGCCAAGAAAACAATTCTTTATGCTATCATTGGTCTTCTCATCATCATTCTGTCATTTGCAATCGTCCATCTTGTAATTGGTGGTGGTTTAGAAATATTATCATAACCTTGGAATAATAATGAAAAGAGTTTATTTCATAGCCTTAGCTTCATTGTCTTTTTTATCTCCTAGACTAACAAGAGCAGACGCTCCGAAGGTAGAGCCTATTCAAGGGAATTTTGATGTTGGCACAGCGATTGGGAGTATTATTAATATAGTTCTTGGAATTGTCGGAGGCTTGGCGGTTCTCTTTATAATCATCGG
>CAZAFQ010000052.1:3351-5255 GCA_964484885.1 uncultured Candidatus Saccharibacteria bacterium
TTAATATAGTTCTTGGAATTGTCGGAGGCTTGGCGGTTCTCTTTATAATCATCGGCGGGGTTCGCTATATTATTTCGGCCGGCAATCCTGATCAAGCCGGGGCTGCCAAGAAAACAATTCTTTATGCAGTAATAGGGTTACTTGTAGTCATTTTCAGCTATGTAATTGTGAATGTGATTGCGGGGATTGGAAAAGGATTCGGGAGCTAAATTAAAATATTGGCACATAATAAAAAAAGAGCCCATCGGGCTCTTTTTTTATCCATAATTCTTTACTATCCTTGTGGTTGATAGTAATATGTTAAGAAAAGAAAGAGGAGGGGAATGAGTTCTTCTATTTATAGAGTAAAGGAAAAAGCAACCCTGAAGGTTTTGTTTGTTTTTTGCTTTTATTTACTTTCTTTAACCGCCTTTCTTATACCTGGATTCACTCTTGCAGCAGATCCGGCATCATCAGCACCATCACCATTCACCATGGTGGAGCGTCCTGGTGGAGGACTGTATGTTGCTCCAATAATAACTATAACCAGCGTAACCGGCACCCCTGGCGATGAGAGCTCTGTCAAAATCAATATGGCAGTTGAAGAACCCTACTGGACGACAAATAATCTCGGGAGGTACGTCACAGAACATAAACCCGCCACCTCCGTTAGCGGTGAGGAAGTACGATATCAGTTAAACTCAAAGACATTTCACATTAAAATAGGGGCGAGCAGCTATTTACAGCTTAGTGACAGTCTAGTCTTTGAAGAATTTGGAACAATCGAACAACGGGGAGGGAATAACGTAATAGCTCCTTACTTTGGCTACGATAATGCTGATGTTACGGCGGTAGGAGTGGGAGCCCTAGGGGGAAGAACAGCCTTTGAAAACGCATTGGCCGATTACTTCAGAACTGAGCCCGGTAAGGAGGCCCGTAAGCTCTTTGAGAGCCTTAAAACATATGCCAAAGATAACGCTATAAAAAAGACAATCACTTGGACATCTCAAATAAATCAAGTCGGAGCGACTATCCTGGGCGAGGAGAATTCAGATAATCCTATTATGAAATGTAAGTTTAAGCTCTTTCAAGGAGATGGGGAAGAGTCAGTCATTGCATTAAAAGATGGCGATCAGAGCTATAAGGTTTATAACATAGACAACCAGTTAACTATAAAAAACGGGGACAAGTCTGCAACAAATACTTTTACCAGAGAGGTCGAACTTATTAAAGGAAAGACTTATACAATCCTGACTTACTTTATAATCGCAAGAAATGCGGGAAGTAGCGAAATCAATCAAGCTTGCTTGGAAGATGGAGAAATCCCACAAGAAGGATTCTTTGAGCCCATTGAACGTCTTAAGAGAGGGGCAGCAGGAAAAAGTGGCGATCTCTACTTTGGCAAAATAACTTTCGTTGCGGACGGAGAAACCACTCAAAATATACCTCAGCTAGATATCAACTATATTGAAACGCTTACAGAGGGCGGGGCATTACAAAATATGCTTAACTCTATTTTTACTTCTCTTCTTAATGGAGTAAAAAAGCTACTTTCATTAACAGCTCATGCCGTAGATCATGTTTTAGATAAAGGCAATGACATCGACAATGAGTCGATTAAAGAGCTCTGGAAAACTTCTCGTAATCTGGCAATGAGCTTAATTCTGGCAATTATCATTCTTGTGGCTTTTGCAAATGTTATTCAGTTTAAGCCTGAGCAATATAACATTGGAAGAATGATTCCTCGGCTTTTCATTAGCATGATGCTTGTTTACATCAGCTATATCTATGTTCAATTTTTATTATCAATTGCTGTTGTCTTACAGGAAACCTTTAAGGGCGGAATGGACTTTGCCAAGGAAATTGCTAAGCCTGTTTATAATCCAACAATGGGAGCAGGTGATGCTTTAGCTATGGTCGGCTTA
>CAZAFQ010000053.1:0-5233 GCA_964484885.1 uncultured Candidatus Saccharibacteria bacterium
AGAGTGAAAGCGAGATTTTCCCCTTGACCGGTTTTCCTTCCTTTCCGTCAGAAAAAATTTCGAAGCGAATTTCCCTACCGCTGGGAGTAAGCCGATCAAAAAACTCGGGGTTCTCGCCTAGGTATTCCATAACGGATTGATCCTTATTTTTTTGAACTTTTTCCTTATCAAGCCCCAGTTCTTTGATTTTTTCGTTTTCTTTAGCTTCAGTCTCGCAAATAACAAATTTCTTCTTTAGCTTATAAGTAGCGATAATCTCCTCGGCGATTTCATCTTCAACTTGATATTTTTCACGGCAATCTGAACATACCTTTCGAATCAGGCGCTGCCCGATTACCGTATTAACGGTTGAGGCAATGAGAAAGGGCTCCACCCCCATATCTTCTAGCCTCGGGAGAGTTCCGGCAGCCGAATTTGTATGCAATGTTGAAAGAACTACGTGTCCCGTCAAAGAAGCGTGAACAGCCATCTCAGCCGTTTCTTTATCCCGAATTTCTCCAACCATTATGATATCAGGATCTTGCCTTAGGAGTGCCCTCAGACCTGAAGCAAAAGTCATTCCGATCGCTGAGTTAACCTGAGTCTGGTTAACTCCGGGGATCCGATATTCTACCGGGTCTTCAACCGTTGAAATATTAACGCCAATATCGTTAATAAGAGTCAGAAGACTATAAAGAGTTGTCGACTTGCCGGAACCGGTCGGTCCGGTAATCAAGGTCATCCCATGTGAGCGGCGCAAATTTTTTTTGACGACTTCCAGGCCTTGACCGCAAATACCAAGTTCTTCCAAGGAAGCCGCTTTAGTCGTTTCGTCGAGTAATCTCATCACGATTTTCTCTCCGTCCATTACCGGTAGACTTGAGACCCTGATTGAAATATTTTTTCCTCCAATGCTCAATTTGATTCGACCGTCTTGAGGAACCCGGTGTTCGTCAATCCTAAGGTTGGCGAGGATTTTAACCCTTGTGATTATTGCTGACATGATTTGTTTCGGCAACGTCATTGTCTCTCGAAGCACCCCATCAACCCGAAACCGAATCTGGATATAAGTCTCGCGAGGCTCAATATGAACATCGGAAGATCGGGATTTCACTGCATATTCGAGGATTATATTAACCGCTCTGGCAATCGGAGCTTCTTGTACAATTTCTTTTACCGTATCGGCGGTAGCGTTGTCTTTCAGTTCTTCCCGGGCAATCGCAACCTCAGTATTTTCTTTAATGGCTTTCGAAATTTCAGTCGAAAATTCTTCTTTATATTGATCTAAAATCATCCGAATTTCTGATTCGGTAGCGATGAATATTTTCATCTTTTCTGCTAACTGTTTTTCAATAAACTGAATTGCTTGTATGTCTTCCGGATCAGTGATTGCAACACTGTGTTGACCACTCTCGTCAATACTAAAAACAACCGCATTATACTTACGGGCAAATTTTTCCGGAAGTTTCTGAAGAACCTCCTTTTTTACCTGGACATCAGCAAGATCAATATAAGGAGTCCCGATGAGCGAGCCATAAAGCTTAGCCAACTCCTTCTCAGTAATAATTTTTTTATTAATGACATAAGAAGCTAAGGCCACCTTATTATCTTGGGCTTCTTTCTTAAGATCCTCAAACTTAAGATCTCCGAGAACGTTACTCTCTGTCAAAACCTGCTTTAACTCTTGATCCGTAATCAATTCTTAAAAACCCTCCTGTTTTTCTATTCTAAACGCTCTTCCCTAATTTACCATGTTTTCGGTTGGCTTGAATTTTACTGGCATATTGATCTTTTATCTTCATAATCTGCTTGCTAATAATATAGGGATTTTTTACTTTTTCAAAAACAAAGTTCGGTAATTCTCCGGCTGTTTGAACGTTTATATTGCCGAATCCCAAAAGTGATTGGATTATCCCTCTTTGAGAAGCTGAAACGTCTTGGATTTCATCAAGGCAAAGCTCCGAAATCTTACGGTGGAATAAGGACTGCTGATAAACATCGACAATGTGTTTATCAGTCACGATTTGAACATTCAGATAGTTGATTAGCCAACTAATATAGACGAACAAAACGGTTAAAAGATTAAGAAAAGTAAAAATGCAAATAGCCAAAGCGTATAAAGTCTCGTTTTCAAAAAGAGAAATTGCATTAAGATTGGTAATTAATGACAGACTGAAGATGATTAAGAGTGTTCCTAGTATAAAAGTTGGAACATAAACAATCCAATGTCTTCTCGCGATAATTAAAACCTCCTCGTCCTCTTCTTGAGCTTCAAAATATTTATGCCTTTTTTCAATTTTTTGCATTTTAAATCCTTATCATTAGCGGTCCGGACCAATCAATTGAAATAACCAGATAAAAAGAGTGAAGAAAAAGAATAACAGCAACCCAGATATAAGCCATGAGAGCAACTTTCATCTTGGAATTTGGTTCATAAAAGGCCAGGTTGTGGTAAATTGCAGCAACGGAACCTCCAACCCAAATGATAAGAAAGGCAATGTAGACGATCAGGATGACAATCATATTGGGTTTATTATATCTAATGGCTCCTAAAATTTCCATTTTCTCTTACTTAAAAAATCTTGAGAAGCTGCTATGATTAATAATACAAGGAGGAAAAATGATTGTCTGCATCGATATCGGCGGCGGGACAACACGACTGGCTTTTTCGGAAGACTCTCAAAGCTTTCGAAAAATGGTTAAATTTGACACCCTGATTTCAATCGATGATCAGTTTCAGCGCCTTATTGAAGAGATAAAAAAATCAAGCCAAGATCCGGAAATAATCGTTATCGGAATCGCCGGGTTTATTGATCGAAAAAAAGGGACCTTAATTTCCTGGGGCCAAAGACATGCCTGGAAAGGACAGTCAATTTTAAAACGCTTCTCCGAGAACTTCCCAAATACTAAGCTGCTTATTGAAAACGATGCCAATTTGGCCGCTTTAGGTGAAGCGTGTTTTGGTGCTGGCGTAAAACACTCCTTAGTAGCCTATCTTACCTTAAGCAGCGGTGTTGGCGGCGGGCTGGTCCTTAATAAAAAAATAGCACCTTATTTTTTCGGCTTTGAACCGGGTCATCAAATCATTAATACCGAGGAAAAGCGGCTTTGGAACTGCGGTCAAAGAGGCTGCTTTGAGGCTTACGGGTCAGGAACGGCCTTTGCTAAAATTTTCGGAATTAAACCAGGCGACTGTCAGGACCCTAAAACTTGGGAGGCCTATGCCAAATTACTGGCACCGGGAATCGTAAACACGCTTGTTTTCTGGTCTCCTGAGATTTTAATTCTCGGGGGTGGCGTTTCAAAAAAATTAACAAACTTCAGCGAACCTCTGATAAACGAGATTCGGAGTCTTCTTCCAAATTTTGAAATTCCACAAATTTCACCGGCTAAACTTCCGGAACCGGCTCTTTTGGGAGGTCTGGCGTTTTCCAAGCAGAAATAACTATTTTCTTTTTCGGCTGTAGCTACAGCCGCAATACTTTTGACGGTAGAGATTAAATTTTTTAGCCAACGCTTGAGACTTCTGAAACTGTTGGCGAAAATCTTGATAGTAAAAATTGACTTGATATTCTCCTGCTAATTTTTCCCCAATTTCTTTGATTTCTTGATGATATTGATAAGGACTAATCAGCAAAGTAGTTGTAAAATAATCAAAGTTATTCTGAGCTGCATAAAGAGCTGCCTTTTCTAAGCGGATTCGATAACAAGCCAGACACCGCTTCGGTTTCTCAATATTTTGACCAACTAGATCTTTAAAACTTGGCTTGGCATCGACTTCCTTTAGCGGAACCTTTAAATCATGGCAAATTTGACGTGCCCCCTCTACCCTTTTAAGATGTTCGGACTCAGGAAAAATATTCGGATTATAGAAAAATCCCGTAAGCGAAAAGTCAATAAGCTCCGGAAGCACTCCGCTAGCACAAGGGCCGCAACATATATGAAGTAGTAAAGTATTCATGATAAAATAATTGTAAGCTTAATTATAATATAAAAGAATTATTCGGAGGGTAATATTTACAAACTAGCAAAAAAAGATCTCGCTAGACTTTTCAAACATCTTGAGGAAAGATATCTTATCGTTGCTCCTGTTTTAGGTCAAGACGAGAATAATTTTGAAAATAAGTTTACTCCGGTTTCAAGGCTGACCCAAGTCGAGCTAGAATATAAGTTTACCGCACTCCCGCCAACAAAGTATCTTTTTTCTCCCCGGGAGAAAATTTTTGAATTCGTAAAAGGTCAGATTGTTGAAGAAAAAAATAAGGCAAGAGGTCTCGTAATCTTCGGGATTAATTTGATTGATGCAATCAGTATTAATCAACTGGACCTTTACTTCGATGAACCTATAAGGGACGACCTTTATTGGGAAAAGAGAAAGAAAACTTACTTAATCGTAATAGACGATCGCGAGCCGACTGAGGATCTGGAATATGACTTATACTTAGTCGATCAAGACAAATTTTTTACGGTTTACAGCGGTAGTGATGACGGCAGAACAATTATCAAAAATACCAAAATATTTGAGAAAGTCTCTGCCCCAGCCAAAAAAGCAACCCGATTCCCCCAAAAAGGAGAAGGACTCGAAAGGGTTATCGAGCAAGCCAAGAACGATCCGATTTGGCAAAGATTAGCCCAACAATGCTATGGCTGTGGTATCTGTTCGTATGTCTGCCCTCTTTGTTACTGCTTTGAAGTGGAGGATGAGGTATCTGACAGTTCTGAAGGTTGTAGCGGTTGCCGCTTGAGAAGATGGGATTCCTGTTTGAATAAAGATTTTGCCTTAACGGCCCAGGGAAACTTCCGAGAAGACCTAGCCGACCGCATCTACAATTGGCATCATCACAAATTTGTTCGTATCCCAAGAGAATATGGTCATACCGGTTGTGTCGGATGCGAAAGATGTGTTGTCTTTTGCCCAGCCGGTATTAACATTAATGAGACTTTAGAATATTTGAGAAAGAAATACTTATGAGTTGTTCAAGCTGTAATTATCGCCTGAGAAAAGGTAGAATTCTGGAGAAAACGGAACCTTGCCCCGGAACGGTTTTATTTAGAATCAAGATGTGTCGGGGCTATTTAGATTTTAAGCCGGGTCAATTCATTATACTTTCAAGACTGGGATACGGAGAGATCGCAATTGGGGTTACGACAACCCCGGATAACAAAGAGTTTTTTGAAATATGCGTTCGCAGGGTCGGTCAAGTCACCAGAGCAATCTGTGCCCTGAAAGTAGACGACTTGATAGAACTGAGGG
>CAZAFQ010000054.1:0-5138 GCA_964484885.1 uncultured Candidatus Saccharibacteria bacterium
TCTAGGCGTCACCTAGTCGGAGTCAAGTATGAGCGTCTTTCTAGAGGAGCGCCCGTGTTTGGCTCCTTGTTTTTTAATACGAAGAATCGCACATTTTACAAATATTCTAATTATTTCAGAGAGCAAAAATTACCATGAGCCTTAATTTCACAAGGACTGTCTTTTTAAAAAAGACAGTCCTTTTACTACCCCTCTACTAATTTTATTTCTTCGAAACAAATGGGTTATTCTTAATAAAGAAGCGCCAGGGCTTGTCACGATATTTTCCAGCATAATCAATTCCAATCCGAGAGCCGCTTTCAATCTCATACTTACCTCCAGGATCAAGAACATAAAGCGATCTTGAACTAGCTATGTCTTCTCCGTAGAAACTCTTGTCAATATCAAGAGCGACACAAAGTTTTCCAGGACCAGTCATGAAGGTTTTGTCACTTCTCACTCGCCCAAACTTATCTAAATTATTCCTTGCCAAGTCCAGTCCTTGCCTTGGCTCTAAGGAACGAATCAGAACCGCTTCCGGTTGGTCTATTCTCCCAGCTGTAATATTAAAATTGTAATAAATGCCATAAATTAAATAGATATAGGCCCTCCCCCCTTTTTTATACATCAATTGATTCCTATTTGTTTTACCAAAACGGGCATGCGAAGCCAGGTCACTTTCACCCATGTATCCTTCAGTCTCAACAATTATTCCACTAATAAGGCCCTGGGAGGTAACTCTGACTAGCTCTTTTCCCAAAATCTCTTTAGCAACAATAAGAGCATCTCTCTGAAAAAAATTAGAAGTCAGTCGAGTATCGTTCAATTTGAAAGCACCTGAACTTCTTCCTCCAATATAATTCCGAACTTAAGCCGTACCTTTTCCTTAATGATTTCAGCTAAGCTTTTAATTTCAGCAGAAGTCGCCCTGCCATTATTAACTATAAAATTTGCATGAACTGGTGAGACTTGAGCTCCTCCAAATGTCAATCCTTTGCAACCGGCCTCATCAATTAGTTTTGCAGCCGGAACTTTATCATACTTTATCCATGAAGAAATTTTTTGAACTGAATTATCAGGTAAGCCACTGGCTTCAATGTTCTTGAAATAACTGCCGCAACTTAACTCCTTTGGATGTTTGCCTTCTCGTTCTTTTAAAATCTTTTTAATATTCTGGACAATCAATTTTGAATCTGCTGGCTCTAGTTTTATCTCAACTGCTAAAATAATGGTTGGTTCTTTTTTAAAAATACTGTCTCGATAATTAAAGAAGGCTCCTTTTTGACTAACTTCCGAAACACTGCCGCTGACTGTAAAGACTATAATCTTCTCTATAAAATCGCCAATCCCCTTCCCATAGGCCCCAGCATTTCCGTATACCGCTCCTCCAACTGTCCCTGGAATTCCGGCTAGAAATTCCAGCCCTGAAAGCCCTTTGCTCGCTGTAAAAGAGACCAATCGGCTCAAGGCAACGCCTGATTCGACTCTCAAAGTCCTCTGACTGGTTTCAACAATTTTAGTACTTTTATTAACTATCACCAGACCTCTCAAAGTATCATCAGGGAATAATATATTGCTCCCAGCACCAATCACTTTTACCTTTAGCCCCTTTCCCTTTGCAAAATTAAGTGCCTCAATTAAGTCGTCTTGATTATTAACAATTGCCAAATACTCTGCCTTGCCACTGATTCGGTATGTCGAGTAGTCGGATAAATCGGCGTCATTTATAATTTTTAGCATGCTTTTTCTCCTTTGTTTTTGCAAAGAACATTTTACCGGCTGGTGTCTGGATAATCCTTGTAATGGCCACCTCCACTTCTTTCCCAATCAATTTTTCTCCTTTTTCGATTACGATCATTGTACCGTCATTCAGATATCCTACCCCTTGGTCTCTCTCCTTGCCGACTTGAACAACTTTAATATTCAATATCTCTCCCGGGATTACTTGAGGCTTGATTGCCTCCGAAAGCTCATTGACATTTAGAACTCTGACCCCCTGGATCTTAGCCACCCGATTGAGGTTATAATCCGTAGTCAGAATCGCAGCATCTCTTGTTTTCGCAAATTTCACTAATTTCTCATCAGCTTCTTTAATCTCCTTAATATCATCTTGCGATATCTCAAGCTTGATATTTTTTTCATCTTTTAAGAGATCTAAAATTTGTAATCCCCGACGCCCTTTTTCTCTCTTGATTGCGTCTTTTGAATCGGCAATTTGCTGTAACTCATTCAAAATAAAGCGGAATAAAACCATTCTGCCATGAATAAAGCCGCATTTAACCACCTCTAAAAACCTGCCATCAATTATCGCAGACGTATCAAGCAGCACCTCATCGTTAAATGCTGTGCTACTCATGTGAGAGGGCTTTAGAGGCACAAGTCTCCCAAACTCACGAAAATATTTTTCTAAACTATCTCTTCTGAGATAGAACAGATAAGTAGTACCAAAAACTCCAACCATCATAACGGTTAATGGTACCCAAAAGCCAAAATCACCAGGAAGGTTTTGAAAGGGTAACGATAAAAGTCCCCCTATAATAAGACCAATGATAACACCGGGTATTCCGAAAAAGAATTTACCAGCAGAAAGCTTGGTAAAAAAATTTACAACGAGAATTCCTGATGAGATGAGCCCGACAATGACCAATACAAGGGCAATATCCATGCTCATTTCCTTCTCCTTTTTTAATTTTAAGGTTCTATTTCAATACATGAGATATCGCTTCGCTAATTGATCGGACTTCGACTACCTTCAGTCTTGATTTTGGGAAACGTCTTAACTTGGGCACGACTGCCCTTAAAAATCCTAACTTTTCAGCTTCTGCTAATCTCTCTTCTATATTATTCACATTTCTTACTTCACCTGCAAGCCCAACTTCTCCAAAAATTACTGTTTTAGAATCAACTACTCTATTTTTTAAAGCCGAGACCACCGCAATCATAGTTGGCAAGTCTATTCCAGGCTCTCTAATCGTCAACCCTCCGACTATATTCACAAAAACATCTTGAGTTGATAAGTTCAATCCGGCTCTCTTAGAGAGAATGGCAATCAAAAGTTGCAAACGATTGAGATCAATCCCACTTGCGGTTCTTCTCGGATATCCAAAAGGAGTCGTTGTTGTCAAAGCTTGTACCTCTGTTAGAAGGCAACGTCTACCCTCCATTGCCGGGAAAATTGTTGTTCCGGATGCCTCGCTACTGCGCTCTGAAAGAAGCATTTCAGAAGGATTGGCGACTGAAAGAAGTCCGCCTGCTGTCATTTCAAAAATACCGGTTTCATTGGTTGAGCCAAAACGATTCTTTACTCCCCTAACAACCCTGAAGCCGCTATAGCGGTCTCCCTCAAGATAAAGAACGACATCAACCAAGTGTTCCAAGATCTTGGGACCAGCAAAATTTCCCTCTTTTGTGACATGACCGATAATAACCAAGGCAATACCTTCAGTCTTGGCTAGTTCAATCAGTCTCTGAGACGAATAAGTCACTTGACTGACATTCCCTGCCACTCCGGCTATTTCACCAGAAGAGACGGTTTGGATAGAATCAATAATCGCTAGTTTGGGCTTTATGCTTTTCAACCCTTCCAAGATTGTCTCTAGATCATTTTCAGCCATAAAAAGTAACTTCGACGAATTAATTCCGAGCCTTTCGGCTCTTAGAGCAACCTGTTCTTTTGACTCTTCCCCGCTGACATAAATTACGTTCTCTGTTGAAGCTACTTTAGATGCAACCTGAATTATAAGAGTCGACTTCCCGATTCCAGGATCTCCACCAAGAAGTACGACTGAATCCGGAATAATGCCTCCTCCTAAAACACGGTCAAACTCACCCATTCCAGTCTTTATTCTTTCAGATCTCGCCTTCTCTACCTTCCCCAACGATCCCACGGATGCAGGGTCAAAATGACTAGCACGCTTTGTCGACTTGAACACTGCTTCGGAAAGAGTATTCCATCCCCCACATTGCGAACACTTCCCCTGCCATCTGGAAAATACCGCTCCACAAGAGCTGCAAATAAATTGAGTTTGATTTTTTGCCATGACTTAATCCTAAACCAGCAAGCAGTTTTTTTACAAGTAGACAAAGAATTAAATTAAAGTCAAAAGACTATCTTTACAAGTACTGAGGCAACTCACTAATCCCATTAATAATTCTTGAATAACTTAAATATTTCAAACCACTCTAACAGTAAAAGTTCCATCAGGGACTTTTACTTACTTCTTCGTCTGTAGTACATATAGCTGAAGGTGATCTCCCATTTTAAGAACTGAAATTAAATCATTTTCTTTAAACTCGCCTCTTAAGATTCCCTCCGCCATCGGCGCTTCAATATAAGTTTCAATCGCCCTTCTTAAAGGTCTTGCCCCAGTTTCAACACTATAGCCTTTCTCGATCAGAAATTTCTTAGCACTTTCGGAAACCTTAATAGTGATACCCTTATCCTCCAATCGACTCTCTAAATCCTTTAACTGTAACTCAACAATCTTCTTGATGTCCTTCTTTGAAAGGGCGCGAAAAACGATTACCTTATCAAGTCTGTTTAGAAACTCGGGTCGAAATTTCTTTTTGACCGTTTCCATGACATCCTCAGTGATTTTTCGATGCAGACTTTCTAATTCGACTTCTTCGCTTTTCGTCTTAGTCTTGAACCCTAATTTAGCGCTTTTAAACATTTCTTGAGCACCAAGATTAGAAGTCATGATAATGATAGTGTTTCTAAAGTCAACTTTGATGCCTTTAGCATCAGTCAAATAGCCGTCATCTAGGATTTGAAGTAACATATTGAAGACATCATTATGAGCTTTTTCAATCTCATCGAAGAGAATGACAGAGTAAGGCTTCCTTCTAATAATCTCGGTTAACTGTCCGCCTTCTTCATAGCCGATATAACCAGCGGGTGCCCCTACCAAACGAGAAACGTTATGTTTCTCCATAAATTCGCTCATATCAATTTTTACTAAGGCATCTTCCGATTCGAACATTTCTGACGCAAGCACTTTTGCCAACTCAGTTTTTCCAACTCCAGTTGGACCAAGAAAGATAAAAGAACCAATGGGTTTTTTGTCGTTTGAGATTCCGGTCCTAGAACGCCTGATTGATTTTGCAATTTCAGTAATTGCTTCGTCCTGACCGATTATCTTTCTTTTTAAATTTTTCTC
>CAZAFQ010000055.1:0-5044 GCA_964484885.1 uncultured Candidatus Saccharibacteria bacterium
CGGAGTGATTAAAAGCTTTGGAAGAGAGAGGGCTTAAGATGAAAGATTACATTGAAGTTCAATTGATGAAGAAAATTCAAGATTTAATGATTGATATTTACAGAACAACCCAGAGGGTAAACTCATACCAGCATATTATTTCAAAAGTCAGAAAAAGTATTAAAAAAGTTAGCGAACAGGTAACACTTTCATATCAACTATTTCTTGAAGAAGAAAGAATTGATTGTTATGAACAGGCACTATTTAATCTTGAAAACATTTCGTTCTACACTAGAATGTTATCTGAGCATGAAAAGATAGCGAAAAAGGATCTCAATAGAATAAAAAATCAAGCAGATTTTGTTGGCGGATTTCTCACGGGGCTTTCGGTTGCGGAAAAAAGAAAATTGAATAATCGTAAAGTTTTAAAATTGAAGCTAGGGAAAATATAATTTAATTTAAAAGTCCGTTAGGGCATAAGAAGGGTATGAGATGACAGAAGAAAAATCAGGGAAAAAGCAAGCGATACAAATGGCCGTTGACCAAATAGAGCATCAGTTTGGCAAAGGATCAATCATGAAATTAGGTGAACGGAGGATGTTAGATGTTCAGGTAATTTCAACGGGGTCATTGTCATTGGATATTGCTTTAGGCGTAGGCGGAGTTCCTAAAGGAAGGGTAATTGAGATTTTCGGGCCTGAATCAAGCGGCAAAACTACTCTTGCGTATCATATTATTACCGAATCTCAACGTAAGGGCGGGATTGCAGCTTTTATTGATGCAGAACATGCTCTTGATAGCGAATACGCCAAAAATATCGGTGTAGATATAGATAAACTACTAGTTTCTCAACCAGATACCGGTGAGCAAGCTCTTGAGATTACAGAAACGTTGGTACGCTCGAATGCCGTAGATATTATTGTGATTGATTCAGTGGCTGCTTTAGTACCGAAATCAGAAATTGAGGGGGAGATGGGAGATTCCTTTATAGGACTTCAGGCTAGATTAATGTCTCAAGCTTTAAGGAAATTAACAGGAGTGATCTCAAAATCAAATACAACCGTTATATTTATAAATCAACTAAGGATGAAGATTGGAGTAATGTTCGGTAACCCGGAGGTTACTACCGGCGGAAACGCTTTAAAGTTTTATTCTTCAGTAAGATTAGACATTAGAAGAACGGAACAAATAAAAGATGGTGATGAAGCAATTGGAAATCATGTCAGAGTTAAAGTGGTTAAAAATAAAGTTGCTCCTCCTTTCAAAGCGGCAGAGTTTGACATTATGTACAATGAAGGTATTTCAAGGTCAGGAGACGTGCTTGATTTAGCAGTTAAGGAAGGACAGGTTCGGAAATCTGGAGCTTGGTATGAATATAATGAGGTTAAAATAGGACAAGGTCGGGAGGCGGCAAAACAGTATTTAAAAGATAATCCTAAAATATTCTTAGAAATTGAAGGAAAACTAAGAGAAAAATATTTTCCCGGGAAGAAAAAAGACAAGAAAACAGGGTGTTAGAAAAACTAATTATTACGAAGATTGAAAAACAACAAAAAAGAGAGCGCTGTAACATTTGGATAAACGGCGCCTACTCTTTTTCTATTTTTCAGGCCAATTTGCTAAGATTAGATTTGAAAAATGGTCAAGCTCTAACAAAAACCGAAATTGAGGAAATCAAAAAGAAAGATAATTTCTGGAGGATTTACCAAAGAGCACTTCTGATATTAAGCTATAGGGCCCAAGCCAGAGAAGAACTGAGGAGAAAATTATTAAAATATTTTGAAGTGCCTCTAATTGAAGAAGTTATTAAGAGACTTGAAGAAGAAAAGCTCATCAATGATCAGGAATTCGTACAAGAATATATTAGCCAATCTAAGAAGGGTAAAAAGGCAATCCGGCACGATCTACTGAAGAAGGGTGTCGATAAAGAAACGATTGAAAGGGGGTTAAACTCTCTGAGCCTTGCGGACGAAATAGAAAGGGCGAAATTAATTCTAAAAAAGATGCGCCTGGAGAAACCACTAGGAGAAAAAATGAGGCTTAAGGTGATGCGGAGGTTACAGTCAAAAGGTTTTTCTTATGAAGTTATAAAGTCTGTTGTGAAATAAAAAATTCCCTGGTGACAGGGAATTTTTTATTAGCTACCGATAATCTTGTAGGTGAAGGTAAAAGCAATCGCCCACATGATAAGAGTCGTTAACACAACATCCTCTCTATTTAACGAACATGACGACGATTCTACTCTGATCCCTATCCCCTGTCAAGCGGTTTCTGTTTTTCGAGGGACTGATTTTGACTTTAAAATTGAAGAAGGATATGTCGTCTTTTGTTTTATGGCCCCACTTCGAACTATAATCCGATTTTTTTCAATTTTGATAATATCATTTCTTGGGATAACTAAGTCTTCTAGAATCACCTTGAGCATATTTGCCGGCCGGATATAAAGTCGGTTAAGCGACATCGTATGAAAATTCAAAGTATAATCTTTTACTTTTCCCAAATAGTCATTGTTCTGGTTGTAAACCTTAGTATTTCTAATCTTAATATCAGAGTCGAGGACTTCCTTGATTCTAATTATCTCATCCGGTTCGGCTAAATCATCGAGACTGACGATCATGACAAAATCAGCTCCGATTCCAACTACTTGAGAAACATTAACTGTTTTTTTTGTTTTTTTCTTATCGAAGATTTCAATTATGATACCAATAACAAAACCACTATCAGGATTGATTACAAAATCAAAAAGATTGCCGACAATTACCTTTTCCCTTTTTGTAACAACATTGGTAGTCTTAAATTCCGAGGCAAATTTTTGCATCTTCTTTTCCTTGACTTGAAGCGATATTTTAGCTATAATTTACGAAATAACAATGTTTATAAGCTTTCTGTCCTACGGGACCAATGTCCATAGAAAGGAGATTTCTTGAAGAACTACGAGATAGTTTACATTATACACCCAGATCTTGAAGGGAGTATTGAGAAGATTACTGATCGTATTAAAAAAACGGTTGAAGATCATAATGGAAAAATATTGAGAGAAGATAATTGGGGGAAGAAAAAGCTTGCTTATCTTATCAAAAAAAATTCAGTCGGAATTTACCAGTTTCTACTCGTTTCAATAGATTCCAAAATGATTAAGGATATTGAGAGAGTGTTAAGGCTCTCTGAAGAAATAATCAGATATATCATTGTGGCTCAGGAGGAAGAAGTGAAAGCTGTCAAAGAAGTCAGGGAAAAGGTAAAATCAAAATCAGCTAAACCAACTATTGAAACTAAGGTAAAGAAAACAATAAAGCCAAAATCAAAAATTAAAGAAACTAAAGAAGAAAGCGAAGAAAGACTTATCGAATTAGACAAGAAATTAAAAGAAATCATTGGAGTAGAAAACTCCGAGGAGAAAAAATGAAAGATGTTAACCTAGCAATTGTGATGGGAAATTTAACAAGAGATCCGGAGTTGCGGTATACGCCTAATGGGCAGGCAGTAGCCTCAATGACAGTAGCAACAAACAGGTCGTGGAGCGATCCGAATGGTGAAAAAAAAGATGATGTTGAATTTCATGACGTTGTTGTTTGGGGGAAGCTAGCAGAACTTTGCAGTCAATATTTGACTAAAGGAAGGAAGGTTCATATTATGGGCAGACTCCAGACACGTTCTTGGGAGGCCCAAGATGGATCAAAGAGGCAAAAAACGGAAATAATTGCTAACGATGTTGTTTTTGTAGACCGAGTTGGTAAGGAAAATTTTGCAGCTGAAGATGCAAAAGAGCCCAAAGAACAGTCTGATAAGAATCCTAAGAAAGAAGTGAAGACAGAAGATAATGAAGAGGAGATTAGTATCGATGATATACCGTTCTAAAAGAGAGCCGAAGGTTACTTATAATATTCCAAAAAAAACTTGCCGTTTTTGTCAAGATAAAGACGAAAAGATTGATTATAAAGATATAAAAAACCTGCAAAAATTTCTGACCAGTTACGGTAAGATTGAATCCCGAAAAAGGACCGGAACTTGCTTAAAACATCAACGAAAGCTGGTGGTTGCCATAAAGCGAGCAAGGATTATTGCCCTCTTACCTTTTATTAATAAATAAAATACCCGAGAATATAAATGCTTTCAATAACTGATCTTAAAGTCGGAGTAACATTTTTTTTTGAAAATCAACCCTATATTGTTTTAGAGTCACAGCATTCAAAAATGGGGCGAGGGGGAGCAATTCTTAGAAGTAAAATTAAGAATTTAATTACCGGTGCGATTACCGAAAGGACTTTTCGAGGTAATGAAAAACTAGAACCGATTCAGATTGAAAGGAAAAAAGCCCAGTTCTTATATCGAGAAGACGACCGATATTTTTTCATGGATGGAAAAAGCTTCGAGCAATTTTTCTTAACCGAACAACAGATTAGTCAACAGAAAAATTTTTTATTAGAAGGAGCGATGGTACAGCTTCAATATTTAGAAAATCAGGCAATTGCCCTTGAGTTGCCTATCAAAATGGACTTCTTGGTAACTGAAGCCGAAAAGGGGTTGAAGGGAGATACAGCTACGGCTGCTACTAAACAAATCAAGATTGAAACTGGTCTTGTAATTAACGTGCCGATATTTATTAAGCAAGGAGATCGGATCAGAGTAGATACCAGAAGCGGCAGTTATGTCGAACGGGTTAAATAGTTCTAGCTTTTCCTTCACCCTGGCTAAGAATAATAAGGACACTCCAATAGATTTTAAGAAAAAACTATGAAAAAAAGAATCGATGTTTTATTAATGGAGCGGAACCTAGCCGAAACCAGATCAAGAGCCCAAGCGTTAATACTCTCAGGACTTGTTTTTGTTGAAGGGAAAAGAGTCGATAAAGCTGGGATGATGTTCGAAGAAGACAGTAATATTAGAGTTAACAAACGAATGCCTTATGTTTCGCGTGGTGCCTATAAACTCAAGGAAGCCTATGAAAAATTTGATCTTGATTTTAAGGATAAAATTGTTGTTGACGTTGGTTCTTCAACCGGAGGTTTTACGGATTTTGCAATTTTAAAAGCTAATCTAATTGTTTGTGCTAATTTTTTTATAT
>CAZAFQ010000056.1:0-4880 GCA_964484885.1 uncultured Candidatus Saccharibacteria bacterium
CCTCTGGCACCGGTAACAGTTTGAGTTAAGACTTCTTCGTTATATTCAGGGGAAGCGCCTTTCTTAACAAAGTCAGTTACGCCTTTTGCTTCAGTTTCGGAAATATATGTACCTTGAATCCTTTTTGGTTTTGAAAATTCAGCTGAAATAAAAAGCATATCACCATTACCAAGGAGCTTTTCGGCTCCTGACTGGTCTAATATCGTTCTGGAGTCCACTTGAGAGGCAACCGAAAAAGCAACTCTAGTTGTAATGTTGGCCTTAATTAAGCCCGTGATTACATCAACCGAAGGTCTTTGGGTAGCTAAGATTAAATGGATTCCAACTGCCCTTGCCATTTGAGCTAGTCTACAAATCAAACCTTCCACTTCTTTAGCTGAAACTGCCATAATATCAGCTAATTCATCTATGATAATAACGATATAGGGCATGCCCTCTTGACCCTTGGAGGCGTTATAGTCTGAAATATTCCTTTTCCCAGCTTCTTGTAAGAGTTGGTATCTTCTCTCCATTTCAACAATAGCCCATTTAAGCGCTGAAACGGTTTTATCCGGTTCAACAATAACGGGAGCCAGAAGATGAGGAATGTCATTATACAGCGATAATTCAACCCTTTTCGGATCAACTAAAATCATTTTCAGTTGATGAGGACTATTCTGATATAAAAGAGACAGGATTACTGAATTTATGCAAATTGATTTTCCGGACCCAGTTGCCCCTGCTATCAAGAGATGAGGCATTTTGGTAATGTCAGCTATTTGAGGATGTCCTGAAACATCCAAACCTAGTGCAATTGACAACTTTGAGCGACTATTTTTGAAAGTGTCAGAAACTAATATGTTTTTTAATCGAACAATAGCCGACTTTTTATTTGGTAGTTCGATGCCCACTAGGCTTCGGCCAGGAATTGGAGCTTCTATCCTGATAGGATGAGCTGCCAATGCCAAAGCAAGATCCTTATCCAGTGTTGTAATTTTTGATAGCTTAATTCCATCACTTGGCTTCAGGGTATATTGTGTCACGGTCGGACCAACATTGACATCTCGCATAGCAACATTGAGACCAAAATTACCGAGTGTCTCTTGAATAATAGCTGCATTTTGTTTGACATTACCACTGTCTGCTCGAGTTGAAGTTTCTTCTAAAAGACCAAGAGGCGGTAATTCCCATTTTGAATCATCACCAACTCTCATTGAAGGTTCAGCTTGGAGACGCTTGTGATCTTTCCCGGACTCAACTCTTTCCTTAACTGCCATCGTTCCTTCATGGATTTTGATATCCTCCCGGGGCCTTTCACCATCGTCCCGGTCCATTCTAAGCCGTCCGAATAATGTTCTAATAGAGGTATTACTTGCTAGAATTAAACCGATAATTAAAGTGGTCGTAAAAACTACAAAAGAAACTGGGGCATTAAAGAAAGTTAGCATCCCCCTCTCAAGAATATTACCGACTATGCCCCCACCGCTTGCCTCAATGTGAAGGCTGGTAAAAGAGATTTGGAACATTCCCATCAGTGATAGGACAAAAATCAAAGTACCTCCAATTGAAATATTATTTACCGGGAATCTCTCAGGATAGAAGAGACAATAACCGGTGACTGCTAAAATAGCGGGAACAAGATAAGCGACAAAACCAAAAATATTTTTTATATAAGAAAAAATTGAAAGGGACCAAGCTCCGCCAAATGAAAAAGCTCCGGCTAATATAATGATTGCCAAAGCAAAAAGAATTAACGCCGCAACTTCTTGAATAATTGTTCTATCTAGCGCCGGCCTTTGATTCTGATTTTTTTTGTTTCCAGATCCCTTTGGACGACCTGGCTTTCTACGTCTTCCCATACTTCCTCACGAATATTATAACCCAAAGAAAATAACAAGAGAAGAATCGACTAAACTTCAATAATCACCGGGATAACCATCGGTCGCCGCCTGGTATGGTTGTATAAATACTGTCCAATGTCATCCCGAATTTTGGTCTTGATGTTAGCCCAGTTCTGGGGCGAATCAGTTTCTTTTCTCTCTAAAATTCTTTTTACCTCATTCCGAGTATTGTTGACTAATTGTTCGTTCTCCCTCATATAAATAAATCCTCTGGAGATAATATCAGGACTGGTTACTAAGGCTCCCGTTTGTTTATCTACGGTACAGATAACTACAAAGACTCCTTCTGTCGCCATCGCCTTCCGGTCTCTTAGAACAATCTCACCGACATCACCAATGCCAAGTCCGTCAACCAGAACCATTCCATTAGGAACTTTTCTTTCAGCCAAGATAATTTTCCCGTCTTTAGCCTCAAGCACATTTCCATTATCCAGAACAAAAATATTTTCTTTAGGGATTCCCACCATTTCCGCAATCTTTGCATGATGGACCAGATGATGTCTTTCACCGTGCCAAGGAATCAAATATTTAGGTCTGACAATGTTAATCATCAGCTTTAGTTCCTCCTGAGCTGGATGACCGGTTGTGTGAGTTCTGGAGCCGTTCTTTTCATCAAACACGACATCTGCTCCCTCCCTAAATAAGTCATCAATTACCGCTGTTATTGAAGCCTCATTCCCGGGAATGGGAGAAGAAGAGAAGACAACCGTATCCCCTTTTTTTATTTTAATTTGCCTGTGATCCCCACTGGCCATCCTCGCCAAAGCAGACATCGCTTCCCCTTGAGACCCGGTGCACATAACAGATACTTTATTATCAGGATATTGGCCGATATCTTGAACTTTAATTGCCACGCCAGCCGGAATTTTCAAATATCCTAACCGAACAGCAACATCAATGTTATTGAGTAGACTCCTCCCTGAAAATGCTAATTTTCGACCGCTTTTTAAAGCAGCATTTACGATCAATTGAATCCGATTAATTTGAGATGCAAAAGAGGCAATTATAACACGCCCGTTTGAGCCTTCAAAAATCTGATCAAATGTTTTTTCAAGCTCTTTCTCACTAATCTAATAGCCAGGTTCTTCCGAATTAGTGCTATCTGAAAGCAGCGCCAAAACGCCTTCGTCTCCTAGCCTTGAGAGTTTTGAAATGTCCGTTTTCCTGCCATCTAGAGGAGACTGATCAAATCGGAAGTCACCAGTGTAAATAATTTTTCCAGCTGGCGTTCCGATTATAATGCCAACAGCATCAGGAATTGAATGAGCCACCCTAACCCATTCGATTTCAAATACTCCCAACTTTAGCTTATCTTTGTCCGGATCAATCACATTAAGCTGAATTCCTCTGGATTGGCTGAACTCACCAATCTTTGATTCTATTAACCCAATCGTTAGTTTTGGAGCATAAATCGGCGCGGGAATCTGGGGTAAAATATAGGGGATCCCTCCAATGTGATCCTCATGACCATGAGTAATGAGAATCCCCCGGATTTTATCTTTCTTTTCTTTCAAATATGTAACGTCAGGAATGATATAGTCAACACCAAGCATTTCATCATCGGGAAACATAAAACCCATATCAACAATAATAATATCTTCATCATATTCATATGCAGTCAAATTTTTCCCGATCTCTCCTAGGCCACCGAGCGGAATTATCTTTAAAACTCCTCTCTTTGGCGGCTGGATAGTTCTGTCGGTTTCAACATCATTTCTTTTAGTTTTAATTTTTTTCTTCTTTAGCTGTCCATCATAGACGCTAGTTTCTTTTTTTTGATTTTTCTTCATTTTTTCCTTCTCCGATTATTTTCAATCGGAATGCGACATTAGAACGTCGTCATTTATTTTTATTAAAATAATTTTTCTTGTTTAAGAGGCTTTAAGGCCTCTTCATTTTTTATCTTTTCGATAATTTTTGGGATTCTTTTAAATTCATTAAATAAAGTTTCTCTCATTTTGTTATTATAAATAGTCACTGCTGGATGATATAACGCAAGAAATACTTGCTTTCTTCCATCAAAGCTTTTTCTAAAGGCTCTCCCATGGACTCTTGATATTAAGAGAGTCGGGAAAAACCGATTCATGGCATGCCTCCCCAAGAAAACAATTAATTTGGGATTAATTAACTCAATTTGTCTTTTCAGATAAGGCCAGCAAGCGATCGCTTCTTCAGAAAAAGGGTCTCGATTTTGAGGAGGACGGTGTTTTAGAACATTAGCAATATAAATATTTTGTCTATTCAGCCCTATTTCTGCCAGCATCTCGCTTAGAATCTTACCAGCTTTGCCGATAAACGGACGCCCTTCCATATCTTCTTCTCGCCCTGGAGCCTCACCGATAAACATTACTTCAGCCTTGCTATTCCCTTCACCAAAAACATCCGAATTTTTATATTTAAATAAAGGGCATCTTTCACATTTTTCAACTAATTTTCCTAAATCAGAAAGAGAATTACAGCCTTCTATTTTTTCAGTGCTAATTTCCATTTATAATAAGAGAACTTTCAAAACTTAATCGATATTATAACAAAATCCGTAAAAATAGCAACTAAATAATAACTTTTAATTCGGGTTTCATCTTGCCATCTAGCTCACAGAGAGCAAAGGTAGCCGGTCCAAAATGCCCAGCGACCTCACCGGGATTAACCAGAGTGGTCTCTTCTTGGACGCTAATCCAAGGTGTATGTGTGTGGCCGTAAAATACTAAATCATATTTCTTCATCCCCGCCAATTTACGGGCCAGCTCATCGGTATGGGTAAAAGCAATCTTTCTCTTTCTAATCTCAGCTTCACCATACTCATCAGATATTTTAACATGACCGTGATCCAACTCATTGTTTTCGGTTTTTTCTCTTAACGCAATGTCAGCATTCCCCCAACAAAGATAAATCGGCATCTTCCACCTCTTAAACTCAATTAAAACATCCTCAGTCTGGATATCACCACAACAAAAAACCGCAGCAACTTTTTCCTCTTCAATAGCAGTCCTCACCTTTGAT
>CAZAFQ010000057.1:0-4867 GCA_964484885.1 uncultured Candidatus Saccharibacteria bacterium
AACACGGTGCTCGTTTCGTTCCATTTTTAGATCTTCGTAAATTAACTTATTCTTGATGCCGCTATTTATTCTGGCGACAATCAGTTTGATTATACTTCTTTCAAATTTTGAAAATTCACGTTCGGCTTTTGTAGTCAGGTTAACGACTCCTCGAACCTCATTTTTTCGAGTCAGCATCGGATAGCAAATTACGCCCCTTTTCTTTCTACTTAATTCAATGTAGTTTTTATTCTTTGTGACATCTGAAACATAAAGTGGCTTTTTGTCTTTAGCGGCCAATCCCGCTAACCCCTCTCCGATTCTAAATGTTGGTCTGTCTGGCTCCAAGTAGTCTTCTAGGGATCCTTTTTTAATTCCTTGCCTATGAAAAAGCATTAAAGACACGTCCGTTATTCCCAGAGGGGAACCCAAAAGTAGTTCTTTAAAGGCATAAAACCTTTCCGTAAAAGTATCTTGAGAGAAGCTAAACCCGCCTAATTTTAAAATAAATGAAGCGTACTTTTTTTCCTCATTAAGCTGATCTTCTTTGTCTTCCATCTCTCCTTTATTGTTGTATACGGGCTGATAAAGCTTGTGCTTTTCGTAATAACTCCCATAGACTAAGGTTTTTCAATAATAAGAACACTAGAGTTTTTTATAAAAAAAAATCTTATATTTTGTAATAATAGCTAATTATTTATGCGAGAATAAGTTTTATTAAAAGGTTCCAGATAGCTGAAATCTGGCTTTGATGTCGGTTCTTTTCCCGGTAAATAGTATTCTAAAACATAGGGGGATCCTTCTTTTGGGGCTTGCGAGAAAGTATAGGGGCTAATCCAGACCTCTGAAAGTCCCCCTGGTTTAATGAACGGCTTATCTGGGATGTCTGTCAGATAACTTTGCATTATGTCATGCCAAACATAAGCTGCTCCTTCAATACCACTAATAACTTTCATTTGGGATCGATCATTGTTTCCCATCCATACCCCCACTGTGATATCAGGAGTATAGCCGAGGGTCCAGCTATCACTATAATTATCGGTTGTACCTGTTTTTGCCGCTACCGTATGTCCCTTGATCTCAAGCTTATTTCCAGTTCCGAATATCATTCTTCTAGCTTTGGTATCAGAAAGAATGTCGTTTATCATAAAGGCGGCTCTTGGATCTATAACTTCTTTTTTCTGTCTTTCAATTTTGAGTATTTCCTCGCCTTGTCCGTTTTGGATTTTAATAATCCCGTTCGGAAGAGTACGTTTTCCGTTATCTGCAAAGGTGGAATAGGCGCCAACCAGCTCAAGCAGTTTGACTTCTGCGCTTCCGAGACCAAGGCTGAGACCATAACTTTCAGGACTATTCGTAATAGTCCTTATCCCGAGAGAATAAGCAGTCTCGATCACATTGTCTATCCCAACTAATTGTGTCATTTCGACCGCCGGAATATTCAGAGAATTAGCAAGGGCGCTTCTTACCGAAACATTTCCGTAGTAACTGCCGTCATAATTTTTTGGTACATATGGTGGAGTTCCTCCAAAATTCACATAAGTATCGAGAAGCTTTGTCCCCGGACTGTATCCCTGAATAAAGCCGGTAGCATAAACAATCGGCTTGAAAGAAGAGCCGGGCTGGCGTAGCGAGGTGGCAACATTTACTTTTGAGTTTTGCCAATCAACTCCACCCACCATTGCTAAAATATTATTTGTTTCATTATCTAAGGCGACAACGGCGGCATTCGAAACATTTCTTGATTTAAATTTTTCAACATATTCTGCGGCAATCCTTTCTGCCGTCTCTTGTTTTGTGGGATCAAGGGTGGTATAGACCCTTATCCCGCCTTCTTCGACAAAATCAGAGCCATACGTTTTTATTAATTCTTGCTTAATGTATTGAACAAAAAAAGGATACTTAAGGATGAGTTCTCTCTTGTCGGTAAAGATCAGGGGAGCGTTAGCCGCTTCTTTGCCCTCTTCTATGCTAATAAAATCGGCAAGAATCATCTGTTGCAAAACGTATTCTTGTCTTTTTTTGCTTTGTTCAAAGTCTCCTGTTATGGGAGAATACTTGCTGGGAGCCTGGGGAAGTCCGGCTAAAAGACTTGCTTCCGCTAAATTAAGCTCCGAAATATTTTTCCCAAAATAAATCTTGCTTGCGTTTTGAATCCCGATTGACTGCTCACCGTATGGAATGTAGTTTAAGTATTCTTCAAGAATTTTATCTTTTGTGAGTTTCTTTTCCATTTCAAGCGAATAAATAAATTCCTTAGTTTTTCTCTCAAAGCTTCGTTCAGAACTCAAATATCTTATTTTTATTAATTGTTGAGTGATAGTACTTCCGCCTTGTGAGTACTCACCCTCATTAAGAAGATCCAGTATTCTCCCAATGCCCTGGCTGTCAGAACTTGTGTAATTACTGTAAATTGCTCTTGCAATCCCATGCATATCAACTGGTCCATGCTTATAAAAATTAATGTCTTCTGCTGCTAGAGTTGCATTTTTTACTACCTCAGGAATTTGATCAAGCGGAACATATTCCGGCTCTTTAGCCCCGAACCCTTCATAGATTATATTCCCATCTTTATCATAGAAAATTGCCTGGGTTCCATTTGTCTTTGGCTTAGCATCGTTAAATTCGCCGGCGTATTTGCCATGGACTCCGATGACAAATAAACTGACAGTAAAGAAAATAACGGTTATTAGAATAAAAAAAGTTTTTAAGCTAAACTTAAAAATAAAAATCAAAGTTTTTTTTAATTTTACTGCTTTGGTTCTTTTAAAAAAAAGACCAACGCTCTTTTTGATTTTTTTTATTTTTTTCATCGTGCTTACTTCTAGGTTATTTATCCAGTTTAAAGCCAATTCCCTGTGATTTTTCCGCTTCTTTTTGGACTTGAGGGCTTATTTCAATTTTTCCAAATTTTTCTTCGTAATGTTTTACATTCCCAGTCATAATTTGAGAAAAGATTTTAGCATGTTGGGGGCTCATAGAGATCCGACTTAAGATTTTTAATGAGTTCATTTGAGGTAATTGCTGACCAAAATCAATATTAAAACCAAAAGCGTTGACGTTGACAAAAGCAGCATCAGTATATTTTGATTCAATTTTATCGGGATCAATATTGATGTTAATTTTTTGTTCGTTCATAATCCCTCCTTTCTATAAAACTATTTTAGTTGAATTAAGAACAAAAGTTAATAGAAAAAAGCTAAAACTTTTTTCGACCCATTCCGGAAACAATTTCTTTAAGCCGCATTCCGCTAATTGTTCCTCTGGTAAGAGTGGCACTTCCAAATTTATTATTAACGGCATCACTGGCTAATATAATCTTTTCTTTAATTTTGTCTTCTTCAAGAAAAGTGCTTGAAATGTTTTTTTCTGATGCTATATCTGTCACCCCAACTCCAATTGCCCTAACCGGGCTTCGAATCGAAAATTGGGTTAAAATTTTTAAAGCTTTTTCATAGATATCAAATTCTTCGCAGATCCAATAAGCCCCTTTTTGCTTCTTGCTAAGTATCGTAAAGTCTTTGAGACGCAACCAGAGAAAGACTTCTCTTCCCCAAAAATGTTCTTGTCTCATTCTGATGGCAACCCGCTCGCTTAAGAGGTAGATGTGTTTTTTAATCTCACTAACGCTGGTTATGTCTCTATTTAGAGTTCTTGAGTGCCCGAAGGACTTTGCATCTGGCTGTTGTTTCCAGCAACTAACCGGAGAATTATCAATTCCTCGGCTCATTCGATAAAGTTTCATTCCATAGCTTCCAAATTTCTTAAAAAGAATCAGCGGATCTGCCTCTCTTAATTCTCTAACGGAATGAATTGACAAAATATTTAGCCGTTGCTCGATTCGATGTGCAATACCGCACAAGTCAGTTAATTTACATGAATCAAGGATTGGGATCTGGTCATTTTCAGATATTTCTATCAGGCCATCCGGTTTCTCCAAATTACTGCCAAGCTTAGCAAGAAATTTGTTATGAGAAATTCCGATTGAACAAGTAATCCATTGTCCGATTTCTTGTCGAATATCATTTTTAATTAAATATGCTACTTCCCTAGCATTTTTAAACAAGTGGATGGTGCCGGTAATATCAAGAAATGCTTCGTCAATACTGAAAATTTCAACCTTGTCAGCGTATCTATCAAGAATTTCAATAAATTTTCTTGTTATCGAAGAATATTTTCTTGGCTCCCCTATGACTATTTGTAACTCCGGGCATTCCCTCAAGGCCTCGTGAATCATCATTCCGGTTTTTATCCCCAATTTTTTTGCTTCGATGGAAGAGGCAACTATGATTGTTCTCTCGTTCGCACTTCCCCTGACAGCAATAGGTTTTCCTCGAAGATGCGGGTTAGCCTGTTGCTCAACCGTTGCGAAGTAAGAATTCATATCAACATGAAGGATTGTCCTATTCATAATTCTTGGGTTAAAATTTCTACGATTTTTATATCTTACTTATTCTTTAGATATCACATTGAATTTCCTCTATCGTCCAAAGCAGACTTCCACTGCTGAATTTTAATTTATAGATGCCGCCAGCAGTTTCAGCCGAAAAAAGATAGTTAATCCAATTCCCCTCTCTTTCTTGATAAGAAAGGCAGACCTCTTTGATTTTATAATTCTTATTATGCCATTTGAAGATTCGAGGGACCACTCCTCCATTTTCAAATTCGGCTAGAACCTTGATACGCTCAGCTTCAATCATATATTTAATTATAGAAAGGATTCTAAAGAGTTCCAGTAGACAGAGAAAGATAAGTGCTCTGATTGTTCACAAAAAGGCTCGAAGATATCCAAAACAGTAGAGAAATGAAAATCACTCTCTTATGAAGAGTGATTTTCATTTAAAAAATAAGGTTGGGGGAGCAGTCTGATGGACATCAGACTGCTCCC
>CAZAFQ010000058.1:0-4836 GCA_964484885.1 uncultured Candidatus Saccharibacteria bacterium
CTTACTGTCGGGTAAGCACCGATGAACAAGCAGATAAGGGTCTTTCCTTAGATGTCCAAGAAGAAGTTTGTTTAAGGCAAATAGCCGCCGATGGCTACCAAGATTTTGAGGTAATCAGAGATGAGGGCAAAAGCGCAGGAAGCTTAAATAGACCAGGAATTCAGAAAGTTATAGACCTTGTCCTTAATAGAGAGATTAGTGCCGTATATGCCGTCAATAGCGATAGGATAGCCAGAAATACTCTAGACCATCTTAATCTTATGGATTTGTTCGAGAAAAACGGCGTAAAACTAAGATATATAAGCCAACCAAACAGCGATGGGTCAGCAATGGCGAAAATGGTTGACACGGTATTCGCTTCTTTCAATGAAATGCAAAGACGAGTGGTTTCAGAGAAAGTTAAAACTACTTTAAACGCAAAAGCGAGAGCAGGCTATTTCCCTTCTTTTTGTCCGTTAGGTTATAAAAACGCCCAGAATCCAGACCTTGCGGCGAGTAGATTGGCTAACAGAATAATAATCCCCGACCCAATAATGGGACCACTCATTACTGAAGCGTTTAAGCTATATGCCACAGGAGATTACAACGGATATGATTTAAACGACCTGATGTATGAAAAAGGATTACGGACTAAAACAGGAGGAAAACTATCACCAAGCCGTTTTTATGAAATATTCAAAAACCCTGTCTATGTCGGAGAAGTTCACTGGGGAGATGTTCATATAACCGAAGGAAAGCATAAGCCTTTAATAGACCGAGAAACTTTTGAGCGAGCGAGTAAGATTATGGCGGGTAATAATCACCACGCCTGCCGGAGACGAAAATACCAATGGCTTTTAAACGGATTCGTTTATTGCGCCAAACATCAAAGAAGATATACGGCCGAATGGCACCTTAATAAGGGATTAGCCTACTACCATTGTCCAAACAGGACAGGATGTGGTCGATATATCGAAATGAACGAACTGGAGAACAAGGTTGCTGAAAAGTTTAAAGAGCTTGAGCTTGACCCAAAATTCATCGAATTGGTGATAGAAAAGGTAAAAGATATTTTCTACTCCCGAAGACGAGATTACGAATCCAAAAGACAAGCTCTCATCAATCAGAGAACAGCATTTGAAGCAAAGAAAAAGATTGCCGAAGATAAATTGTTGAGTGGTATTCTTTCCGATGACGACTTCAGTAAGATAAGACAAGAACTAAATCTTAATATAACCAATCTAAATGAACGGACAGCTGACTTGGATAATAGACAGGAAATAAAGGTGGATATCGCTCAAGAAGTATTAAGGTTTGCGAGCGATATATATTCTGCCTATATAAAAGCTCCTCTACCTGTAAAACGGCATTATCTCGCTCTATTCTGGGAACGGTTTGAAATAGCCGATGGGGTTATAATAAAATCCGTTCCTTCCCTCTTATTCGGTGAGTTGATGGCCTTAAACTACGCCTATCAGAAATCCTCAAAAGCCAAGTTTAATAGTGTTTTAAATAGCCTCGATGAGGTTATATTAAGCAAACAGATGCTCGCGTCTTAGAGCAAGAACCCAAATCGGTAAAGCTCTGTAAGGACATTTTAAGCTGTTTTAGATCGCCATTTCAACGGTCTTTGAGCGCTATAGAGTTATCTCGTTTCCGTCCTTATCTAAAACTATCCTATTCTGCTTATCTCCTGCTGTTTTATACAGACCTGGGTTCTGTCTCTTGTCGATCTTAAGCAATAACTGAAAAAAGCTGGCTATCCTGTCTCGTTCTTCTTCTGTCCAATGTTCGGAATTATTTTTATCTTCTTTATTCATAAAAAGTGACAAAAGTGACATTAATTAAGCTAAGAAGTTACAAGTATCTGTCATATTTAGTTTATTAATATGTCTTATGTCAGCTTCAGAATTTTTCTGCTAAGTCCTTAGATTCAAAAGCAAGCATCATGTCGCCGCGTGTTTTACGACTGGTCCAATATTCACCTTCAAGACATCTATCTGGCTTATTAATTATTTTCAAGATAGCGGCACCATCATGGATTTCGCTTCTATCTCGAATAGTCGCCTTGGGTCGGTTTGTATAGTTATAAACCAGGTATAAATCTTCGCTATTAGCGGCAATGTTTATATCTGCGGTTGTGCTGTAACTTGAAGATTCTTCTGTCATAAGAGTACATTTAATGTTTGAGAAAGTCTGCCTAATCACTAAAACTATGGGAATAGGATTAATCTTCTCTCCTGTTTCCGGATTAATCCAATCGCTTTTAAGCTCACCACGCCATGTGCCTTGAAGATCTGGAACCTTGACGAGCCATTTTTGAAGTAAACTCCAACGCCATATCCATTTTTTAAAGATAACACCTATTACTATATAGATTGAGATCACTTGAGGTATCAGCTTTACTGCTACCCATATATTAAGAGTCGGATTTGTTTTTGTAATAAAAAGTGCGCCAACCCATATAACAAGAAAGGTAATTATTTGGACATATACTTTAACTGTGTTATTTACTTTTTCCATATTTTATTCAAATCCTATATAGTCCCAGGCATCATTAAAGAAACTGTGAGTCTTTTCTCTGGTCCAGGGTTGAGTTGAACGGAACAGGTATTTAATATCGTTTACTTCACAATGGTCGTTACATTCTTCATCGGTAAGTGTTTTGTTAAAACAGTCAGCCATGATAGCGCGCACATCATCGTAATAATTATTCCCCCCAAATTGGCTATCTGGCACATTCCACACCATACTTTCTATTAAGAAAGAAGCAACGTCGTTTGCGCTAGAGATATTATCCTCCTGCATCTCATTGCGCAACCTTTTTATAATTCTGACCATTCTCTTGTACCGCTGATTAGTGGCGTCTTGCTTTGCTACGCCGTTTTTATAGACGTGATCGGGCCAATTAATGATTTTATCGCCCTTATCGGTGAGAAAAGAAATCCCGACAGGATCTATATAATCATCTTCGTTGTCGTCATAATAATATCGATATGCAAAAGTAGCTACCGCATCAGCGTCGACACGATAAGAGTTAGAGTGAATATCAAAGGCTTTGTTGCCTCTAGTTATGTATTGAGAGCCAAAATAATTATTTAGCGCTTCTTGAACTAAATCTTTATATTCAAAAAAGTTTATACCCCCTTCAATATTCCCATAATCTTCGTGCGTCTTATGGTCTGGATATCTAGTAAAGAATGTCGAGTTAAGGCGAATACAAACATCAACATCACTATCTTGTTTGACGTTCGTGTTAGAACTGTAAGAACCTTGAGGGAAAATACTTATATCCATCTCGGACAGACGCTTGTGGCCGGCAATCGCTTTTTTAATTGCCGCTTCAGCATTTTCCATTTTAGTTTTTTCTGTGCTCCCTGGAGGGGTGGCCCAAGAACGAAATGTATCTTCCCAATTCATGATAATTAGTGTTTTGTATCAACTGGTGGACAAGAGTCGTTTCCAAAACTATCTTTGTCCTTAATTATTCCACGCTTATTATGATAAACAGCTTCAACTTCAGCTTGTTTAGCAAGGGTACGAGTTTTGTCTTCTGCTATAGCCTGTGTTCTATGAGTAGAAATAGGTTTATCCATACCTTCCTTTTTCACTGCCCACCTATCATCCCATGGAACACTATGAAAATTTTTCTTTGCCATAATATTAAATGTATTTATATTTAATCTTTAGGTTAATAAAGATCCTGGGAGTGTGGCGACTACTACTCCTTGAATCATAAAGTTATCTGTAAGCACAATTGGTTTGTGCCCTTTATTGCTCGACCTCGGCCTAAGAATGACCGCATCTTTTGTTTTCTCTAAGATCTTTACCGTTGCTTCATCGTTTATCAACGCAACGACTTTTTCTCCGTTTTCTGCAGTGTTCTGTTGGCGAACCAGTAATAGATCACTGTTATTGATACCCGCCTTATTCATGGAATCTCCAACGGCACGTAAAAAGAAATATTTGAACCCCTTCTTCGCCAAATCAGTTGATACCGGAATAAGGGTTTGTATATTCTCTTCGGCAAAAATTGGAGTACCGCAAGCAACTAATCCCACGAGAGGAACGTCAATTGTACTTGTTGAGGCTGTGGATAACGATCCTAAAAGGACAAGCTGTCTGCCAACTCTCTTCACCAAACCCGCCTCAGTTAGACGGTTAACCACTAGACTGGCGGATCGGGGCGATTTGCCCCCTGTGACTTCATTTATCTCACGCAATGAAGGACTTTCGCCATAATGGACAATCTTATTACGAATAAAAGCGAACGCCTTTTTGTCCTTATCGCTGAGATTATTCGTCATGGTATAAGAAGTATACAAAACCCTATACAAAAGCGCAAGTATTTGCTACTATGCTCACGTGGAGAAAGAACAGAAAAAACCCATAACAGTTGGCGGATTAGTAGCAAAGACTAACTCCCCTGTTTTAAACGAACGACAAATCACTCAATTTCAGAAAATTGGTGAAGAACAAGCAGAGATAATTAGGAATGTGATAAAAACCGCTCAGCCGATAATTGAGCAAATAAAACAAGCAAATGAACGATCTTTTATGTTTGGGTCGTTAGAACGTAAACCGATAAGATATGTTCGACCTGTTGAATACGATATATTGGAAGAATTACAAGAACTGAATAAAAACCATAAAAGACTTTTATCTTCGCAGGAAGATAGTAATGTAATTATTTATGATGTAGAAAGCGGAACGCTTGATAGAAATCTTGGAGGAAAGATATTCTCATATGACCTTACTGCCAATGGTAAGAGAAAAAAGTTATTAGACGTATTACTTGAACGGAAAACCTATATTCAAACAAAAGGCCTTGAGGCGATATTATCTTGTCCATCTTCG
>CAZAFQ010000059.1:0-4739 GCA_964484885.1 uncultured Candidatus Saccharibacteria bacterium
GGAAGGTCTTCTTTTTTTCCTGTATTTTTATCTCTTCTAGCTGCTGAAGCGACCATTTTCTCCAGCCTTTCTTGTCTTTCTTTGAAATAGTCATCTACGTCTAGCATAAAGGCCGTTCCAACCGGCAAGAGATCACGACAAACCAAAGATAAGATGTGGCGCATCGCAAAAAGATTTTCCCCATGATGACCAATCAGAAGCGGTGATTCTTTGGAAGAAATGTTAACTCTGATTGCTCCTTCTTCCCCCAAAACCATAATCTTGGCGCTGATCCCCATCAGAGACAGCATCTTTTCGGTTCTCTCTTTGACTTTTTTTATTGTATCAATCTTTATGCTATCCATTTTTTCTCTTTAGTCCAATATGCTCAAGGACACTCACTTCTTTAAACATAATCAGATATTGTTGGAGTGAAGCAATAATTGTTGAAACCGTCCAATATAGTGGTAAAGCGGACGGTAATGACATCGATATCAAGATAGTGATAATCGGAAAGAGATAGACCATGCCCGACATTGCCTTTTGAGTTGGGTCATCAGGCTTTTGCGGCGTCAGCATCTTCGTTTGCAAAAATTGAGTTGCTCCAGCTAAAAGTGCAAGGAAAATATTGGGCTTAGCCAGATCAACCAGCCCAAACAAAGTGGTGCTCAACTGTTGACTCCCCTCAATGAGAGATTTCACTGTTGGGAATTCTTTAACCCAACCGTAGAGTGTGGTTAAAACCCCGTGGGAAGCATCATTTAGCTGGACAAAAGAAGGATCTTTAAATTTGATAAAGACCCAGTAGAGTCCAATTAGAAGCGGCAGCTGAAGCAGGGTAGGCAAACAGGAGGCAAAAGGATTGACCTCTTTTTCCTTATAAAGCTCCATCATCGCTTTTTGTAATTCCTGAGGCTTATCTTTGTATTTCTTCTGAAGAGCGGTAATTTCCGGCTGAATCTCTTTTAGGGCTTTTTGTCCGTGAAGCGACTTTGAATATAGTGGCCAAATAATGGCTCGAACGATTATCGTGATTACAACCACCGCCAAACCAAAATCTTTTAAAGTTAAGCTGTCGATCAAAACCAAAAGATTCAGAAGCGGCTGCGTAATAATTGTGTTGAAAAAATCACCCATGTTTTTATCCTTCTGCTTTAATAACAAAACTACATACTAACAAAACAACCTAATAACATATCAACTAAGTAACTCTTTTGGGGCGATTTCCCTTTCTCATTTTCCTACTAGTTAATAAATCCATAACTCACGGTGTTTGGCTTATTTTAGCGGATCATTTCCGCCCTTACTCCAAGGATTGCATCTTGCAATCCGCCAAAAACCCTTTCCGACTCCTTTAATAATACCGTATTTTTTAATAGCTTGATAGGAATATTCTGAGCAGCTCGGGTGAAAGCGGCAAAAACCATGCGGATATTTTCGAGAAAGAGGTCCGTGATCCGGAGATAAGGTTTTCTGATAAACCCTGATCATAAAAAGCGCTGCTTTTCTCATTTCTTGATTACCCCCGATTTCAGAAAGAGGACTTTCAATTCCTGTTCTACCGCTGTAAGCTTCAGGTCGTTCTTTCTAACATTTTTTAGTGAAATAATGATATCAAGACTGGGATTGATCTGACTATAGAGGTTTTTTATCGCCTCTCTAATAATTCTTTTAGCCCGATTCCTTTCAACCGCTTTTTTAGAAAACTTTTTCCCAACAATTATCCCCAAGCGACTGACGCCTCCCCTATTTGATAAAACGCTAAGACCAAAAGAAAGAGAACTTGCCCGTCTCCCCTTTCTAAAAATCTTTTGGAAATCTTTATTGTCGGTGACTCTTTTATCTCTCGGTAACATGAAGAAGCTCCTAGGACACAGTTAGTTTTTTTCTTCCTTTTTGTCTTCGGCGCGCCAAAACATTTCTTCCACCGACGCTACTCATTCTTTTTAAAAAGCCGTGGACTTTAACCCTTGCCTTCTTCTTCGGCTGATACGTTCTTTTCATATCTTAAAACTCCTCTTTTTTCTTGGCTAGTCTATCGGAAATAGCCTCAAAAGTCAATCGGAAGAGAGTCATTAAATCAGCAGTAAAAGCAAAAAGACAAAATGAGAGCTAGGGACCCTTTAGCTGTTAAGCACTCCCTATTGCTGTTTGTTCTGTGCCTGCTAATTACAGCTTGTGGTGTGGAAAAACTCACCCTCTTTTAAATCCTTGTGTATAACTTTCTTTTTGGCTATAATGCCCTTATTAGTATCTGGGTGTTGTTTTAATTTAATTCTCATGTTGGCCATGAGAAGAGGAAGCATGGATAATAAAAGCCTATGGCAAACCGTTCTCGGTGAGCTTGAATTAACGCTCTCAAAAGCCAATTTTACTACCTGGTTTAAAAACACTAATATTGTTTCTCAAAATCAAGGCAATATTGTCATTAGCGTGCCGAATGTTTTCACAAAAGAATGGCTTGAGAATAAATATAATCAACAAATCAAAGAAACGATCGAGAGGGTTTCCGGACCGGTTTCTAAAATCGAGTATAAGGTCGGCAACCCGGAAGTTGTAAAAAAAGACATCATAAAAAACGAAATCACCAAAGAAGACCTCTACTATGATGATCTCCCCGCCGAAGAAGATACCGGGACCCTTAATCCCAAATATACTTTTGAAACTTTTGTCGTCGGGGAATCAAATAAGTTAGCCTTTGCCGCTTGCCAATCAGTTTCAAAAAAACCGGGAACCCTTTATAATCCTGTTTTTATTTACGGCGGCGTCGGTCTGGGAAAGACTCACTTGATGCAGGGAATCGGAAATGAAATCCGAAAAAGAAGTCCCAAGAAAAAAATCGAGTACATCACAAGTGAGAAGTTTACCAGTGAATTTATCAAATCACTCTCCGAAAAAAAAGCTTCTTCCTTTAAGGATAAATATCGAAAAATTGATGTCCTGATGGTGGATGATATGCAATTTCTTGCCGGAAAAGAACAAACTCAAGAAGAATTTTTTCACACCTTCAACGCACTTCACCAATCAAATAAACAAATTATTATCGCCTCCGATCGACCACCAAAAGCTATCCCAACTCTAGAAGAGCGGTTGATTTCCCGATTTGAGTGGGGCCTGATTGTTGATATCCAGCCGCCTGATATTGAAACAAGAATCGCTATTTTACAAAAAAAGGCCATGCAGAAAGGCTTAGAAATTCCGCTTGAAATTCATGATTATATTGCCCGGAATATTCAACACAATATTCGGGAGCTTGAGGGGGCTCTAAATCGAATCATCGCCTATTGCGAACTAAATAATATTGAACCTAACATGAATGTCGCCAACGCTGTCTTAGGGAGTATTCTGACTAATCCTAAGAGGAAAGCCTTAACCGGAAGGAAAATTCTGGAAAAAGTCGGGGACTTCTTTGATATCCCCTTAAGCGACTTGACCGGGAAAAAGCGCGATAAAGAAATTGTGCTTCCTAGACAAATTGCAATGTATTTAATGAGAGAAGAGCTAAGCTTATCTTATCCAAAAATTTCACAGGAAGTGGGTAAAAAAGATCACACAACTGCAATGCATGCCTGTTCTAAAATTGAGAAAGAAATGGATCACGATGAACCCTTAAGACATAACATTAGCCTGATTAAAGAACGTTTGTATATGGGATAGATTAAATTAAGTAGATTGTTCTGTTGTGAGTTGTTTTCAAGCATATATTACATTTTTACCTTTAAAATCTTAAATAAAAAAAAATAATAGTTGTGGATACCATTGGTTTATTTTGTGGAAAAGTAAGATAAAGAGTGTATAAAAACTGCAACTTAAAAATTTTATAAACATACGAGGTGGGTTTTTCTCAATTTCTCCCCACTAACACAAGGGTTAAAACCACAACAAGTTTTCAATAATTTGAGATTAAAAAGAGGCCTATCAACAGTTTGCACAAGGCTTATAACTATTACTACTAATTTATATATATGAATTTAATAATTAAGACAGGGTTTAAAAAAATCTTTAAGAATCTAGTAAACTGTAAATCTTCTACCAATCATTAGTAAATAAACTATAATTTAATTAAGAATCTTCTATCTAAGAAAAAGAAGAGATTAAATGGAGAACAGATGAAAGTAACAATTTTAAAAGAAAATTTATCAAAAGGTCTAAATATTGTTGGAAGGATTATCAGTACTAGAGGAAGCCTTGAGGTTTTAAGCAATGTTTTGATTAAAACAAAAAAAGGCAGAGTTAGTCTCTCGGCGACAAATTTAGAAATCGGAATTAATTATTTAATTGGAGCCAAAGTTGAAAAAGAGGGAGCAATAACGGTACCTGCCAGGCTTTTTACGGACTTTGTTAGCTCCCTACCCGGAGAAAAGGTTACTCTGGAATTAGTCGGCGATACTTTGCATGCGACTTCTGATAATTATAATTCTAATATTAAAGGAATCTCAGCGGCTGAATTTCCCTTAATTCCAGAGATTAAAGACAATAAAATCATGTCAGTGAATGCCGGAGTAATCAGAGAGGCAATCAATCTTGTTAACTTTGCAGCAGCCGCAGACGATGCAAGACCGGTACTCTCGGGAATTTATCTGCGTATTGGGGAAGGCAAATTAATCTTGGCAGCTACTGATGGGTATCGCCTGGCTGAAAAGTTAATTGAATTGAAGGATAAGAAAGCTAAGAAGATCGAAGCAATTGTTCCGGCAAGAACACTGGCAGAGTTAGCCCGGATTTTAGGAGACTTTCAGGATGAAATTGAAGTAAGTGTT
>CAZAFQ010000060.1:0-4674 GCA_964484885.1 uncultured Candidatus Saccharibacteria bacterium
GCCCTCGCAAGCGGTGCTTCGATGTATTCCGGTTACCCCATAACTCCTGTTACTGAAATTCTATCCTGTTGGGCGAAAGAAGCAGGGAAAAATAACGATTTAGTTTTTTTTCAGGCTGAAGATGAAATGTCAGCAGGATTTGCGATGATTGGAGGGGTTGTGACCGGAAGGAAAGCCTGGACGGCAACTGCAGGGATCGGCAATGTCTTAATGCAAGATCCCCTGTCAATGGCAGAAGCGATGCGGCTCCCCACAGTTTCCTATATTGGTCAAAGGGGAGGTCCTTCTACGGGAACGGTTATTTATTCTCAGCAGGAACTGAATCTTACAAGAATGGGGGGTAATGGTGAGGGGTTAAGAATTGTTTATGCTCCTTCAAACCTTCAGGAATTATATGATTTGACTATTAAAGCCTTTAATACTGCCTGGAAATACCGCTTTCCCACTTTTATCTTAAGTGATGGTTATCTTGGAAAAGTTTTTGGAAAAGTTAATATTAGGATACCGAAAGCGGATGAAATAGTTCCGGCAGAGCCGATATTACTCAATCCCAAAAAAACGCCTCAAAACTTAAGAAACTGCTATTCTCAAGAGAAAGAATTATATGAAGTTTTATTAAAAAACTTTGAAGATTATGGGAATCTCTATGACAAAGTTAGCGAATTTGAATATATTGAGCCAAAAAATACCGATATTTTAATCTGTGCCTGGGGCGTTATTGGAAATTCAGCAAAAACAGCTATAAAGATACTTAAAGAAGAAGGAATAGAAGTTGGTCTTTTCCGGCCAATTACGATGAGGCCGTTCCCAGAGGCAGAACTAAGAAAATTTTCTCATAAGATAAGGAGAATTCTGATAGCGGAATCAGCAAACGGCCAGTTTGGCCGAATTGTTAGAGAGACACTTTTTGGAGAAACGAATGCAGTAATTGAGAGGTTATATAAACCGGCTGTTGGGATAATGCCGGAAGAAATAGCCCGGAAAATAAGGGAGATGTTATGAAGGTAGAGCCAAGATTTGCTAATTCGATTAAGGTTTCCTCCAAGCCAAGTAATTTTTGTCCGGGTTGTGGTCATTCAATTATTTTAAAAAATTTGTCACAAGTTATCTCTGATTTAAAAATCGAAAAAAAGACTATTTTTGCAACAGACATTGGTTGTTCTCTCCTATCGTGGGATTACTTTGATGTTGATACGATTCAAACCCACCACGGTCGCACAACGGCAACGTCTGTGGGGATAAAAAAATCTCGTCCGGGAGCAATTGTTATCAGTTATATGGGAGATGGCGGCGGATATGCTATTGGACTTCAGAGCTTGATCCATGCCTGCCATCGGAACGATCCTCTGACTGTCATTCTTGTTAATAATACTGTGTTTTCCATGACGGGCGGCCAAATGGCTCCTACGACAATGCCTGGTGAGGCTACTGATTCTTCCCCTGAAGGCACTTTTACTAATAAGTATCCTTTCTTGGGGCCTGAATTATTATCAAGGACTGCACATCCGGGCAGTTATATTGCCAGGACAGCGGTCGCTAATCCCGTGCAGGTATATAGTTTTATAGAAAAAGCGATAAAAAATCAAATTTCCGGTAAGGGTTTTTCATTCGTGGAAGTTCTTTCTTATTGCCCAATAAATTGGAAGACGAATGCAAGGGAAACTATCAATTTTGTTGAAAAGATGAAGACCATATTTACTCTGGGAGAGCTTGTAAAATGAAGAATATAAATAAAATTCTGATTTCAGGTGAGGGCGGTCAAGGTATCCAGCTTATATCAAAGTGTCTTGCAGTTTCGGCCCAATTGGATGGTCGCAATTCGGTTTATCTGGCCAATTATGGCGTTGAGCAGAGAGGTGGCGTCTCTTTAGGATTTATCCAAATTAGCGATGAGGAGATTGGATTTCCGAAGTTTCAATATGCTGATATTATTATTATTCTCACCCAGAGGGCTATAGATCGAGTCAAAGAATACATCAAAAAAGACACCATTATTATTGCCGACGAGACTCTTGTGAAAAACGATAGTTTGAAGGGCACACAAGACGTGATAATGATTCCGGCTTTGAAGCTTGCCTCTGATAATTTAGTCCCCAGGGTTTTTAATACAATTATCCTTGGAGCTCTGGGAGCAATATTAAAAATTGATAGTAAGAGCTTGAAAGAGTCTGTCCAAAGTGAATTAAGCGAAAAATATAAAAAATCACCAGAATTAAAACATTTTAACGAGAGAGCTCTGGAGATTGGAAGAAGAACCGTTTTAATAGAGGAGAATATAATTGGCTGATTTCAAACCAAAAACTTCTGAAGATCAAGAAAAGAGCTGGACTAATTTTACTGCTCTCTGTAAAGGGTGCGGCATTTGTATTGAGAAGTGCCCCAAAAAGGCCCTTTCTTTTGACTCGGAACAAAGTGGTCCCTATGGTGCACCAACTGTTAAATGCGACCTGAAACATTGCATTGCCTGTGGTATTTGTGAGCTTCACTGCCCAGATCATGCTATTAGGGTGGACAAGAAGAAAAAAAGCAGGCAACAGTAAGGTACGTTCATTGTGTCTTTGTTGAGCCTGACCTTGCAAACAAAAAGGGTTAGGAATAAGGTTTGTCCTGGGACCAGGATCGACCTCCTAATGATCCTCAAGACCTCTCAATGTTTTTAAGTTTTTTTCCGATTTTCCTCTTACTCATTTTTTGTCCTCGAAACAGATAGAGTAATTCTGTATACTTAACTAATGTGTCAAAGCGGATGTAAAATATTTATTAGTTACTAGCCATGAATAATTTTTTATCAGAATTAAATGAGATGCAACAAGAGGCAGTCCGAATGACTGATGGGCCAATTTTAATCTTAGCCGGGGCGGGAAGCGGCAAGACAAAAACTTTAGTTTACCGGATTGCTTATCTCATCCAAGAGAAGGGAGTAGCGCCAGAAAACATCTTGGCCGTCACTTTTACCAACAAAGCGGCTAGAGAAATGACTGAGAGAGTCAAGAAATTATGTCAAACATCAAAAGATGACGAAAGGCGAATGGCCAACAGTCAGCTTCTGCCGACCATGGGTACCTTTCATTCTATCTGTGCTAGAATCTTGCGAAAGCAGATCAAACATCTCGGTTATAAGTCAAACTTTACTATTTATGATACTTACGATAGTGGTCAGGCGATCAAGACAGCATATAAAAATCTAAACTTGGATACTAAAACCTTTAATCCCGAAACAGTTAGAAATTATATAAGTTCGGCCAAAAATGAATTAATCGGGCCGATAGAATATGCAGATTTTGCAAACGGAAAAATGCAGGAGGTGGCAAGTAAAGTTTATTTTGAATACGAAAAAATATTAAATAATTGTCAAGCTCTAGACTTTGATGACTTGATTTTTAAAGTAATTCAAATTTTTAAAAAGCATCCGGAAATTCTCAAGCAATATCAACGCAGTTTTTCTTATATTCATATTGATGAGTACCAAGACACCAATCACGCCCAATACATCTTTGCAAAGCTTCTGGCGGCCAAGAATCGCAATGTCTGTGTTGTTGGAGACGACTGGCAATGTCTCCCAGCAGGAACCCTGATTGAAACTGAGAAAAAGACAAAGAAGATTGAAGAAATTAATCATGAAGACACAGTTCGTGTTGCCAGTGGTCATGGGCAAACAAACTTTTCCAGAGTAGAAGCTAGCAAAAAATTTAATTTCGAGGGAAGTTTAATAAAACTTGAGACGAAGTTAGGCAAAAAATTAGTCTGTACCGCAAATCATATTTTGTTTGCGAGATTAAATCATGAAAATTGCTATCTTGTTTATCTGATGTTTTCTCCCGAAAAAGGATATCGAATCGGTATGACAAAGGGAATTCATCTTGACGAGGAAGAATCCGACATCGGGCTGAAAGGCGGACCTAATCAAAAAAGAGCTTCAAGAATATGGATTTTAAAAGTTTGTAAAGAGAAGGAAGAAGCAGCTTTTGATGAAATCCTGCTGTCTTATAAGTATGGCTTATCAGCACTTGGTTTTCGCGCCTGTTCAAATAGAGCGATGGGTCTGGTCCAAGAATCAATCAATCGAGTGGATGAAGGATTAGACACCAAAGAAAGAGTAAAGAAACTGATGGTTGATTTTTATTTAAATTTCGAATACCCACACTTTGTTTCACAGGGGACAGTTCGTAATAGCAGAAACGGCTTGAACATGAACCTAGTTCTTTTTGGTGATAATCGGACTACAGAGAAAAATCCCTGGTTTGCCAGTAGACTTTCGATTGAAACTTCCGGTCCCGATATAAAATTGTTATCTTCAGAGTTGGGCGTAAGTCCTAAAAAAACAAGTAAAGGTACTAGCAGGTTTGAAATTTGTAACCCGGACTATGGGAAAATAGAATCTTTAGCTGAGAAAATCAGGTCCAAAAATACTGAGAGAGTGAATATAAATCGCTACTCTTTTTTGACCGGAAAAAAATTTATTTTTCTTCCTGCGGGCCAGCTTCATCCGGGAATGTCCATTGCAACCTTAGACAAGGGGAAGTCAATTATTGAAGACAAAGTTGTCAGTGTTAAGAAACAAAATCAAAAGCTATCGGTTTATGATTTAGATATTAGTAAGGTTCACAATTATATTGCAAACGGGGTGGTAGTTCACAATTCGATTTATTCCTGGCGGGGCGCTAACTTTCAAAA
>CAZAFQ010000061.1:0-4481 GCA_964484885.1 uncultured Candidatus Saccharibacteria bacterium
CCCCTTATAACGGTATCGACGATTAGTTAATAAGACGGGTATCTTACTCTGGTGGTTACCAAAAATCGATAGGATAGACATCCGGTAGTATCTGGATGAAGGAATGGTAACCACACATTCAGATAGTCCCTAACTTTGAATTAGAGTAAAAGATTGAAATACTCTAAGCAAATAACGACGCATGTAATGTAGAAGCACATATACACGCGTATGCACCCCATGGTGCAGCCCTCCTAAGAAGGAGGTTCAGATCGTCTCGCGATCTCAATAGTCGATCAGATAATCACACTTGCTGAATTGGTTTTTAATGTACCGATACTACAATCAAGTATATACAAAACGTATATCTTTGTCAAGAACCTTTTAATGCTTAGCCCTAAAGGTTTAACTCTGGAACATAAATATACCCCTCGTTATTCTTTATCATCGTTCTAACGTTGTCCACCACGGAGAGCCATAAAAAAAGTAAGAAGCTTTCTCGTCTTTTTATAGTTGTAGGATTAGTTTTCTGTTATAATTCTTTGTATGGAACCATTAACAATTTTTGATCAGAGTCTTTGGCTAATCTTTCTTCTTGCTATTTGGGATTTGGCCTGGAAGGGTATAGCCCTCTGGCGAGCGGCTCAAAATAAATCAAAACCTTGGTTTGTTGCCCTGCTCATCATCAACTCTATCGGTATTCTGCCGATACTATACCTTTGCCTGTTTAGCCGCTCAAAATCTCAAGCCAAAAGATAGTTCTTATTGCTTACTGCTTTTCTGGCAGAAATTAATATTTTCTCCAAAGTTTATAATTTCAAAAAATGTTATTTTTCTTTATTTATAAAGATCTACTGCAAAAATCTTGAAATTAACTTCATTTTAGCCTATAATCTTTACGAATGTTTTTATGCTCTAAGGATTTTTAAGGGACCTCCCGGAGCACGCTCAGGGTTGCTCTATATGCCTTGACAATGAGTGAATGTTTTCGTGATTAACAAGGAGAAGAGGCAGCTAAAAAGAAAACTGAAGGAGTCAGGGCACTAGCCTGGCAGAAGAGGGCTTTTATGTTAGCGGAAACGCAAGCAGAGTTATTAAAAAACCTTACTAGACTTCGAGTTGTCAAAAAGCATCGCACTCGTCGTAGTCTCAAAATGGAAGATTAACCGGGCCAGATCTCGATAAAATTTAGAAGAAATAATCAGTCTTTTTTTGTTAGAAAAGGTTATTCTTAAAAAATGAAAGAATTTATTAGTGAAATATTCTTAGCTCTTATCGCTCTTATTCTCATTGCGGCTGTTTCCATTATGTCTCGGAATCCAGATCCTTTTATACCGGGGACTACGGCTTCCACAACAGCAAAACCCGTGACAACGACGACCAGTGTTCTTTTTTCATACTTTTATCCCATGACAAATTACAGTACTCGAATCAAGCTTAGGGAATTTGGGAAACTGGTAGTTCCCGGTGATATGAATTCTCTTGTGTGCGGTTTTGCCTTTAGCGGTTATCATACCGCCGATGATTTAGAGGTTTTTCCGGCAGAAAAAGAGGCGGCGATTCCTGTTTTCGCTTTTGCCAAAGGGACAATTATAGAAGCCCAAACAGTAAGCGGTTACGGTGGTCTAATAGTTCTAAGAAATGAGATAGAAAACACAATCGTAACTTCATATTATGGACATATTGATCTTAATAGTATGATAAAAACTACTGGTGATGTAGTTGAAGCGGGAGAAAAAATAGCCGAGCTGGGGGAAGGCTGTTCAAGTGAAACCGGGGGAGAAAGAAAGCATCTTCATTTTGCAATTATGAACGGTGAAGAAATTGACTTTCGAGGATATGTTAACACTCAAGCTGAGCTGATTCACTGGCTTAATCCCAGTGAAATACTAGGCTCAGTATCTGCCCGGGAACCGAGGCTATAGAAAAGTTTTACTTTTTAATAATTTTCAAGCCGCTAAAGACTGCGCTAGTCTTGATATTAAGGTGAGGCATACTTGCTTTATAGCTTTCTGTGGTATAAATCCTATCTCCGAAAGTAGCCGTAGTCCCGTCCGGGAAGGTAACACCGCCAAAAGCTGCTGATCCTTCAATCTTGATCGGCATCTTTTCATTGATGATGATATTCCCGCTGCTGAAGATAGCTTCAATTTTAATATTGAGAGTGCTTTTTTTAACCTGAACTTTTGTTAAGTCGACATCTAAGCGTCCAAAAATTGCACCGTATTCTCTTTCTTCATCGGTTGCTTCCACTTTTTGATCATCAAAGATAACCTTTCCTGAATAGGTTTTTTGAGAATAGTGTCGTTTTGGACGAAAAACAATGAGGAATCCAATAATTATCAAAAGGCTCGGCCAGAAAATCTCTCCAATCGGGATGGCTAAGCCAAAAAAATTTTGGATAAGGAAGAGGAGTCCTAAGAAAACTAAGATTAATCCAGCTAATAACTTACCATCCATTTTATTACTCTCCTTTTCATATTCCGACTTTTTTACGCCAGGGTTTATTATTTTCTCCATTTTAATATAAAAAACCAGAAAGTAACTAGACATAATTCATAAAAAAGGTTCAAACTTGAAAACTTGATCTTAATATTTTATGTTAGATTAACGGATGTTAAAGCTTATAATCATTAATGGCTTGATTGACAGTTTTAATCCCTGTGCCATAGGGATCTTTTTGATATTTATTTCAACTCTTTTTATGCTTAAGAAGGAAAAGAAATCAGTTTTTTCGGTTGCAGTTGCCTATATCACTTCGATTTATGTTATTTATCTTTTAATCGGACTCGGACTGATTCAAGCAGTAACGTTTCTTGGGATCCCTCGTTTGATGAGCTATGTCGGTGCCATTATCGTAATCTTTATTGGGATCTTGTCAGTTAAAGACTACTTGTTTCCGAATCTTAAATTTTTGAATACTAAGATTCCATATACTGCTCGGCAATTGATATTAAAATGGACCTACAAGGCGACAATCCCGGCGGCGGTCATCGTGGGAATTTTAGTTGGAATCTCTGAGTTTCCATGTACTGGCGGTATTTATATCGCAACTATCGGCTTGCTCTCACAAAAAGAGACGTTTTTAAACGGTTTCTTTTACCTTCTGATTTATAATTTAATGTTTGTAGCACCTCTGATTATTATTTATCTAATTACTTCCAATAGGACGGTGGCCATGAAATTGATGGATTGGCAAGAACGAGAGAAGAATAGGATGAAGTTAATAATTGGGGTATTGATGATAATTCTAGGCAGTGTTTTATTAAAATGGTTTGTATAAATGTGAGATGAAAAAAATAATTCCTTTCATCATAATTATGTTATTGGCAATCAGTTTTATTGGAGCGATTGCCTATATTTCAATTACCAAAGAGGAGAAAGCACCAATATCTGGAGAATATTTTGATGACAACGCTACAGTGCTGTATTTCTTTTCCGAAAATTGCACTCACTGCGTTGAACAAAAAGCGATTTTGTCCGAACTGGCAAAAGAAGGCTATCGAGTTAAGCCTGTAGATGTTTTTGAGCCTAACAGCTCTCAGATAGTTTCTGATTATAGCATCGAGGGGACGCCAACCTTTGCTTCATCAAAGGACAGGGAGAAATTAGTGGGTCTTCAAAAAAAAGAAGCCCTAAGAGACTGGCTTGATCAACACCGCTGACTAGATGATCTTAAGAACAATGGGAAAAAGAACTAAAATCATTGTCAAAAAATAGCGGTTATGTTTAAAATGGCTCTATGAATAATAATTTTACGATTTTTGTTTTCTCAATTTTAGCAGGCCTCTCGACCATAGTCGGGACTCTCATAGTGATGAGAAAAAAGAGCCTTTCGCCAAAAACTTTGGTCTATTTTATCAGTTTCTCGGCCGGGGCACTCTTGGGACTTTCATTTTTGCATCTCATCCCTGAAGCCCTCGAGCTGACGGAAAATGCGGTTTATGGAATTCTGATAGCTTTTTTTATCTTTTATTTCCTAGAACAAAGAATCATGATGCATAGCTGTGCCGAGGAAACTTGTGACCATCACCACTTTGAAAAGGCAAAAGGACTGATGGGAATGTGGGGGATTTTCCTCCATTCCTTAATTGACGGTGCCCTAATCGGCATCGGCTTTGAAGCTAATGTAACTTTGGGAGTGGTTACGGCTTTAGCGGTTCTGATCCATAAAATTCCTGATGGTATTTCGGTGACGTCAATAATGCTGCACAATCACTTTAGTCGGTCAGAGACTTGGAGAGGAGCGATCTTAACTGCCGTGGCGACACCAATCGGAGCAGTTTTGGCCTTTATTGCTTTGCATGGGGTTTCCCTAGAGATACTCGGAGTTGCTCTCGGATTTTCAGCCGGAACTTTTCTCTATATTTCGGCAAGCGATCTGATTCCTGAAACTCACAAAAGTTTTAATTTTTGGAATAGTTTTTACGTGCTCCTTGGCTTGCTAGTAATTTTTTTATTAAAAAGTACCACTTTTTAAAAAGTGGCACTTTCCTTTAATT
>CAZAFQ010000062.1:0-4401 GCA_964484885.1 uncultured Candidatus Saccharibacteria bacterium
GAGTTAATTAGTGAAATCTTAAACCACTCCTTTTTAATTCTTCTTTTATCTCTAGATAATCAGGCATGGCTTTGGCTACTAGATTCCAAAATTTCTGAGAGTGGTTAAATTGTCCGAGATGACAGAGTTCGTGTACGACAATATACTCAGCAAGACGTTCTGGCAGTAATGCAATCTTGTAATTGAAGTTAAGGTTACCTTTTTTAGAACAACTACCCCAGCGAGTCTTCTGGTTTTTGATATTAATTTTGTTATAAGAAAACTTATATATCTTGTTGAATTTTTTAACCTTTTCATCGGCTAAAGATAGAGCCTCTTCTTTGTATTTCAAATATTCTGCTTGAGTATTCTTCTTTTTGAATACATCAGAGAATTGGCTGAAATAATCTAACTTATCGATAACCCATTGAGATCTTTGTATGATGAATTTCTCAATAACTGAAACCTCAACATTTCTAGGTGTGGTTACAACAAAAGCACCATCACAATAAATTGCGAGGCGGAGTCTTTTTGCTCGCTTACTTACCTTGAGCGTATATGGAACTTTTCTTTTGTGAAGTTCTATATGCTTTTTCATACTTAGAATTTTTTAATAACCACATCAATGAGTCGATTGAGGTATTTGTGGAAGTCAGAAATCTGAATCTTGCCTTTGTAATCCTTAAGGATTAATTCTTGGAGTGTTCTCTTTGCTTCTTTAATAAACTCCTCACGCTTTGATGAGTTTTGCCATCCTTCGTCAAGAACATCCTCCAACCGAGATGACATTTCCTTGATGAATTCTTTTATAACCGCTTGATCTGATTCGCTGATGAATTCCTCAGAAATTACAAAGAGTCCGTATTCGTGGAGAGAATAACCAAGTTCCTTTGCTTCTTCAGTCTTGGTCTTGATATCGTTCAGAAGTTCGTAGTAACGCTTAATACGTTCGGCAAGATCAATCTGATGCTTCTCAAACTCTTGTCTGATTGAAGAAAGTCGCTCACCAAATCCCTTAAACGCTGGATGTGTATCTATGTTGATAGAAATCTCACGCTTAAGCATCTTTTCAAGGTTAAGAGCCTTATCTTCATCAGGAAGTTTGTCTAGTTTGTTAAGTGTAGCGAGATCGTGTACCGATAGCTCACGGAAATTCTTGGTGATTCCCTCATAATCAATCTTGTCTTGGATAAGGTTTTTGATTTTCTCTCCATATTCGGCAAGAGAAAACGCATCAACTCCTTCTGGTTGAAATTCTTTACTAAATGCAAGATAGAAACTGGTAATCCATTCAAATTTTCGTAGGTACTCAATGAGGAAAGGGTCAGGAGAAAGTATCTCAAACAACATCTTTAGGCGACCATATTTGTCTTTAAAGAATTGTTGCTTGCTTTGGTTGTCGATAAATATCTTGAGACACCGACGAAGATTTTCAATTGACGGATCTTCGATATTAACTCCCTCGAAAAGACTCATTACTTCGTTAAGCACCTTTTTGAAGTCTTCTTTCAACTTATCAATATTGATCATCGCACTATCAACCACACTCTCATCAAAATTGAGAGCATCATAGAGGTTCTTAGTCACACCATAGTAGTCAATAATCTTTCCGCATCCTTTGTTTGGGTAGACACGGTTTGTACGAGCGATAGCTTGAAGAAGATTGTGGTCTCGAAGTGGCTTATCGAGGTACATTACCTGTTCAACTGGAGCATCAAAACCAGTCAAAAGCATGTCACAGACAAGTAGGAACTTGAGAGGATGAGTTGGATCTTTGAATTGCTCTATTATCTTCTCTCGCTTTTGTTTGTTAGTGTTGTATTTTTTTAGGTCGTCGCTATCACTATTTGGATCAGCGGGAGAATATACAACCTCAGACCATTCAGATGGTACAAGCTTGTCTAGCAAGTCTTTATACTTTGCTGTTGCTTCTCGGTCATAACACACAATCTGTGCCTTAAATCCGTTTGGAAGGACATACAGCTTGTAATGTTCAACAATGTCCTGAATGACTGCTTCCATTCGTTTCTCTAGCTTTACCAGAGCTTCCTTCTTCCCATATCTCTTTGTAAGAAGTTCTTTCTGTTCTTTGCTCAGATCAGTAGTAAGTTCATTAAACTTTTTGTCTACCGTTTCCTCATCAATGAAGAATTTGGAAAGTCGAGCTTCATAGGTAACAGGAAGTGTTGCTCCATCATCAATAGCTTGTTGAATAGAATAATAATCAAGATATCGCTCTCCATCTTCACCGAAGTTACGGTGTGTATTAAGAGTTAGTTTATCAATAGGAGTTCCTGTAAATCCGAAGAAGAATGCATCTTTAAATGCATTACGCATTTTGATAGCAGATACCCCCTCATTATCTCGGTGTGCCTCATCAGATAGAACAATCACATTCCCATCAATACTTTCAATTTCTTCCAGTTCAGTAAATTTCTGGATAGTTGAAATAAAGATACCTCGGTCTGCACCTTTGATTTTCTTTTCAAGATCCTTACGAGATTCAACACGAATGAGATTCTGTCCACCCCAAGCTTCAAACTCTTCAAATACTTGATCATCAAGATCAATACGGTCGATAAGAATAAACACCTTTGGGTTTTTAAGCTCAGGTGCATATCGAAGCTTCCAAGCAGTAAAAAACATGGTCAGGGTCTTTCCAGATCCTTGAGTATGCCAAATAAGACCTTTTTTATGGTCGCCATCCTTAACTCTCTCTATAATTTTGTTCGTTGCGTAGAGTTGCTGATATCGAGCTATCTTTTTAATAGATCCATCTTTCTTCTTTTCAAATACAATAAAATTCTTCAAGACATCAAGGAGTCTTTCTTTTTCAAATAGGAAGTAGAGTGTTGAATCAAGCTCATCTTCAAACATCTTTGATTCGCTGTGTGGATCTTCTCGCCAAGTCAGGAAGTACTGCTTTGGAGAATAGGTTGCTCCATACACGGTTTTTAGTCCATCTGTTGCAATGTTAAAGCAGTTAGGAAGAAATAGTTTTGATGCAACTTTTTCGTATCGCTTGATCTGATCAATAGCATTTTCAAAGCTCACCGAGCTAGAAGCAGTAGGGCTTTTTGCTTCAATATCAGAGATAGGTAGACCGTTCAAGAAAATCATTACATCAGGGCGAATGTTTTCTGTAGTACCTTCAAAATAAAATTGGCTTGTAACAACAAATCGGTTGTTGTCGGCATTATCAAAATCAACAATCTGAAAATCACGATTCTTACCAGTCGCAGGATCTCTAAGATTTACACCATTTCGCATCGCAAGTAGAAATGCTTCATTGGTATCGAGTTTTTTAATTTCACGGACGACACTTTGAGCCAAAGTCTCATCAATCCCATTTATCTTTTGAATAGATTCAAGGAGGTGTGAAGTGATAATAAACTCGTTCTCGAAAGCACGAAGTTTTGAAAACTCTTCAGCGGGAATAAACTCATAGCCAAGTTTTTCTTGGATGAATTTTATGATGTGCTTTTCTATTGTATATAATTCGTTGAATTTCATATGTTTTTATTTATATATCTCATCAATAAACCAGTTTGATATATCAAAAACTCATTTTCTACTTCGTCTATATCACCATCATTATGTTTACTATTACTATTGAAATACTGATCTAGATACGTAAATATTGAATTAATTATATTTCTGATTTGTGCATCTCGACCATCTGTTTTTATCTTCTTCTGCAATTCAGTAATGTTTGCATCTAAACCTTTTTGATTTGTGAGTTTTTCTCTAAGAAATTCCTCTAACGTACGCCTTAAAGATTCGGCGGATTTTATTGGTTTTTTATCCTGATAAAACCTCAAAGCATCAATAAAATGTTCACTACTTTTAGTATTTAGAAAACTTAAAGGAATGTTTACCAGTTCATCATCTAGTAACTCTTCACCTTTAGGATAAAAAATTACTTCACCATCTTTAATCTGCATATCAAGACCAACATTTGAGTAGTTTATGGCTTTAGATGTCTCTCTTAAAAGAATTTCTTTGCTGTATTTAATATCATGACTATATCCATACTCACTTGTTATTTGTAAGGCAAAAATAACTTCTAATAATTTATAAAACTCCACAGGTATATTCTCCTGAACAAGATGATGCACAATGTTTTGACCCCATTTAGTGGTGCCAGCGTAGTTATACTCCCAGACTTCTTGAATGCCATAAAACTGACAAAATTCGCTAATACTGGCCTCAGTGACATGTTGATCAATATCGTTAAAAATATTGAGAATACGAGTTTTAAATTTATTAAAACTTTCTTCAGGACTTTCTTTTGGATCTATGTTCCAGCGTCTATTGAATTTTTCTATCTTGTCTTTTAAATTCATATTTTTACTCTTTTACTTCCACTCAAGAGATCCGACATTAATCCCTTCTTAAGCAACACCAGTTTTTCTTTTAGAT
>CAZAFQ010000063.1:0-4164 GCA_964484885.1 uncultured Candidatus Saccharibacteria bacterium
AAGCTCTCAGGGTAATATCTCCCAAATTCCCAATCGGTGTCGAAACGATATATAGCATTTTATCGAACCTCAAATTTACCAAGCTCACCAGTATAATTCTCTTCGCTAGTTTCAACATCTTCTACTGTTGCCATCGGAGAGCCTTTACTGCTCCATCTTATGAAGTTTTTCACTGCCTCGTCTTCCCCCTCTATCAAAGCTTCGACAGAACCATCCTCAATATTTCGAACCCAACCATTGATACCAACCCTTTTAGCTTCTCTCTTGGCATAATACCGATAAAACACCCCCTGAACATCACCATTCACTTTTATTCTCATTCGCTTCATAGCCAACTCCGGTAAAGTTAAATTTTTTATTAAAGACTAGATACAATCGATGCCAATCTTCCATCGATAATCTTTCAGCTCTATACATCGGTTCTACTCCTGCCATCCTTATCAACTTCTCTGCTTCGCTTTTTTCGATACCAAGACCGCCGCTCAAAGCATTCTCCAGCATCTTCCTTTTCTCCCCAAAGCCCGCCTTAACTAATCTAAAGAAGATATTCGGAATAACATCTTCAAATAATGGTTGCTTAAAAACTTTAATTTTTAAAATAGCAGAATGGACTCTAGGAGCCGGATAAAAAGCGGTTGGCGAAACAAGTTCAATGAGCTCCGGTGCTCCATAAAATTGAATTGCTACCGATAGGATACTCATTCGACCCGGCTTGGCACAAATCCTTTCGGCAACTTCCCTTTGAACTAGAACCGTCATTGTCTGAGGTTTATTCTTTTCTTCTAAAAATTTTTTTAAAACATAGGAGGTCAAATAATATGGTAAATTGGCAACTAACTTATATGGGCCCACGCCTTGAGCGCTAAATTGTTTGATGTCTTTTCTGATAATGTCAATGTTTCGGCATTCAATACAAGTTGTTACCAGTATTTCAATCATTTTGGGATCAACTTCAATTGTTATAACTTTTTTTGCATTCTTGCATAGCTCTTTGGTCAGAATACCCACTCCCGGTCCGACCTCAATCACTAGGTCATCTTTACTAATCTCAGCAGTCTCTACGATCCTTTCTAAAACATTTTTATCAGTTAGAAAGTGTTGGCCTAAGTCTTTATTAGGCCAAGCACCATAAGTTTTTAAAATTTGTTTTAGAGTAATAATATTTGTTAAGTCCATAAAAAAATATTTAAGATTAAGATAAAATAAAAGAAATGTAGAATTTCTTTTGTTTTAATTATAGCTCAAATGGAAAGAAAGATTAAGTTGAAATATGGACGACTAGAACTCTCTCGAGACGATATTTAGTATTCCGAAGATAAAATCACTCCGCCCTTTTAAAGAGGTGGATTGGCGAAGAAGTCTAGATGTAAAAAGAGCGCCAAGGTCCAGAACCTTGATGCTCTAAGATAATTGTCGTTAAAGAGATCAGGTCTTACATAATTTAAAACTATATCTGTCATATCTGACATCTAGTAGCTAAGCCTGTTTTCTTTATTATATTTTCTGTTAATTTTTTTGTTCTTTCGGTTAATCAGCAGCTATGGTTTGCAACCCCAAGCTCCCCAGCCACCACTTTGACTGACTCTTAAGGCGGTAGCATATATCTGAGCTTCAGTATCTAAGATATTGGCATTTGAAAATCCGGCTTTTGCTGCCCAAGAATAAAAAGAACTGTCCCATTGGAAAATCCCTTTATAAGCCGTATTAGCATGATTATTGCCACCACTCTCACACATCATAACCCTAAACATAGCCTCGGGTGCCACTCCATATTTAGAGCCTGCCTGGACCATTATTGGCCATAACTCTTCATAACCGTAAGGTTTGACTCCTATTATGACTACCCTATTCACAGCTTCTGAAGTTATTTCAGAATTAATGAGTGTTCTTTCGGTTTCTATGCCATTCTTATAAATAACTTTGAAGGTCTTCTGTTTTTGACCATTTGAGCCCTCTTGTTCTATAGAAGACTTTCCTTGATATAGGTTATAGTCTTTTTTGGTAATAGTTTGGAATTTAATCGCCTCTTCCTCGATCACCTCGGCTTCATTCACTCTTGTCACTATAATGGTTCCGCCATCAAAAATCAGTTTTTCTCTTTGCGGCAAAACTTCATCTTTTGCTCCCAGCGGCAATTCCGACTCTATTAAAACTCCATTAACCGTTTTTTCCCAACTATGAACAGTTCTCACTGCTCCGTCTGCTTCAATGCTAATAATTGGGGCCCTTTCAATTACTATTCTTTGGCCCGGCCCAAAATTCAGAAAGTTTTCTAGGATTAATTCTTTATAAATTTTATCCTTTGGATCAACCACTATTTCGAGTTGCTTTAAAATATCAAACGTTGAAGAATAGCCGCTTTTTAATACTTTTCTTATTCCGTTGTCTATAATTTCTACATTAAGAGCACGATTAACTTCAACTGTAACTTCACCACCATTTAAAATCGTTTCTGAATCAGGTCTAGAAGTATCATTCCCTATCAATTCGCAAGCTGTTCCTTGAAGAGCGTCACGAATATTATTGCTTTTTGCTTCAAAGCTTAATTCTTTGTGATCACAAGTAGCAATTAGCTTGGTTGAGATGCCATTTATCAGCGGTTTTGAATTAACAGAAGCTGGCGAAAAAGAAATCATAAAAAGCGGAACTAAAATAGTAGCCACTATTACCGAATTAATTTTGATATTTGTTTCAGTGATTCGGAACTTTAAGTTGTTTAAAATAAGAAACTCCCTTTTTAAATAAAAAGGATCTTCTGATTAGAATCTGCTTATAAAGTGCCCAACCATTTTATTTCAAGGGTTATCCCCTGTCAACCTGAGAGCTTGGGATTTATAATTTCTTAATAGGAGCGTATAAAATCGAGAGATTCTTGATTCCTACCCCTTCAAAAACAACGCTGATTTCTTCATCATCGACTCCGACCACAATCCCTTTCCCAAATTTATCATGGAAAATTTTTTCACCGAGAGAAAAAGTCGGGGCATCTTTTGTGTAAACATCAAAGTCTTTTGATGTTTCAAAGCGATTTAGATACTTTAGAAGCTCATCAGGAATGTCGGAGATAAAACGAGATGGCGGATTGTTATGAACCCCGCCGTAAAATAGTCTTCTCATCGCATAGATGAGATAGCACCTCTCCTTCGCTCTTGTAATCCCTACGTAACACAACCTTCTTTCTTCTTCCATTTCGGACAAGTCCATTTGTGACCTGGAGTGAGGGAAAATATTTTCTTCCATTCCTGCCATGAATACTATTGGAAATTCTAAGCCTTTTGCCGAGTGAAACGTCATCAGGGTCACAACATTCGTATCTTCAGAATAGTTATCAAGGTCACTAATAAGAGCAATTTCTTCTAGAAACTCTTCAAGAACTTGGGTCTGTCTCCTCACTGAAAATTCTTCAGCAACTGACAAAAGCTCTTTTAAGTTTTCCTGGCGATCCTCTCCGGTGAGAGTATCATCCTCCAGCCAGTCGAAGTAACCTGATTGTTTCATGACTAGCTCCACATCCACACACAGATTAAGCTTTCCTTTCAATTTTTGAAATTTTTGAATAAAAATTATAAATTTTTCTAATTCTCGATTTACTTTCTCAGGAAGAACTCTCTGTGCCGAGACAACGCCGAGAACACTTTCTAGGTCGTTATTTTGAGAAAAAATTTCCTTAATTTTCTTGAAACTAACGGCTCCGATTCCTCGAGTCGGGACATTAATAATCCGCTCCAAAGAGACAAGATCCCGGTCATTCACGATAAAGCGTAGATAAGCGATAATATCTTTGATTTCTTTCCTTTCATAGAACCTCACTCCACCATAAATCCGATATTTCATCCCATGTTTTAAGAGCTCCTCTTCAAGAGCTCGGGATTGAGCATTAGTGCGATATAAAACAGCACAGTCTTCCAAATTCTTCTGGCTGTTTTGGGTAAGTGCTCGAATTTCATTAATAATGAAACTACCTTCGTCCTCCTCGTTTCTTGCCTCGTAAACAAAGATTGGAACGCCTCTTGGGTTTTCGGTCCAAAGTCTTTTGTCGCTCCGACTGGCATTTTTTCGAATAACATTATCGGCAGCATCTAAAATCGTCCTGGTCGAACGATAATTTTGCTCCAGCTTGATTAATTTTGCTTCAGGATAATCTTTCTCAAAGTCTAAGATATT
>CAZAFQ010000064.1:0-4160 GCA_964484885.1 uncultured Candidatus Saccharibacteria bacterium
GGTTAAGGAACTTAAGAAAAATTCAAAAGAAATTTCAACGAAAGAGGAAATTGCACAAGTGGCTTCAATCTCAGCGGCTGATACCGAAATCGGAAAACTCATCGCTGAAGTGATGGATACGGTTGGGAAAGACGGAGTAATTACGGTTGAAGAATCTCAAACACTCGGGATGGAAAAAGAAGTGGTTGAAGGAATGCAGTTCGACAAGGGTTATATCTCTGCCTACATGGTAACGGATACCTCAAGAATGGAGGCGGTTTATGAGCACCCCTCAATTCTTCTGACTGACAAGAAAATTTCTTCAATCAATGAGATCGTGCCATTGCTAGAGAAAATGGCACAAGCAGGAAAAAAAGATTTGATCTTGATTGCAGATGAGATTGAGGGAGAGGCTCTTGCTACTCTCGTTTTGAACAAGATTAGAGGCACTTTCAATGCCTTGGCTATTAAAGCGCCGGGATTTGGAGACCGAAAAAAAGAAACTCTCGAAGATCTTGCGATTTTGACTGGAGCAACGGTTGTTTCTGATGAGTTAGGAATCAAAATTGAAGATGCAGGACTCGAGATTCTCGGTTCAGCCAGAAAGGTGATTGCCGATAAGGATAATACGACAATTGTTGAGGGAGAGGGTAGTAGCAAAGCTATTAAAGAAAGAATCGAGCAAATCCGGAATCAAATAAAAACTGTAACTAGTGATTGGGACCGTGAAAAACTTCAAGAAAGATTAGCAAAGATTTCAGGCGGAGTTGCTGTTTTGAAGGTTGGAGCTGCAACTGAGGTTGAATTGAAAGAAAAAAAACACCGAATCGAAGATGCTCTTTCTGCTACTCGGGCTGCCGTCGAAGAGGGAATTGTTCCTGGTGGTGGCGTAGCCTTAGTGGATATTGCTCCAACCCTTGGTGATTTAAAGCTAACCGGTGATCAAGAGATAGGGTCCAGAATTTTACAGAGAGCACTAGAAGAACCTTTAAGGCAAATTGCTCTTAATGCCGGAAAAGAGGGTTCGGTAGTGGTCGATGAAATTCAGAAAAGAGAAAAAGGAGTCGGCTATGATGTTGCCAAGGATGATTATAAAGACATGGTTAAAGCCGGGATTGTTGACCCGACAAAGGTTACCAGAAGCGCACTTCAAAATGCTGCTTCAATCGCCGCTCTTTTCTTGACAACAGAAGCGGTTGTCGGTGAGCTGCCTGATAAAAAAGAGGCCATGCCTCCTATGCCAGGCGGAATGGACATGGGATATTAAAGGTAGTAAAGGCTTAAGGCAAGAAGTTTGCCTATCTCCGCTTCCGGTTGAGTAAAGTCTACTTATAACACAAGGTCAGTCCTGATATTATCGTTAGGTCTGATCTTGTTTTTTTGAACTCACAGAGAATTAGATCTGATTTTACGTGGTCAGATTGTCAATGTGCGGAATGAGTTATCTTTCTTTCTCTTATTTTAATTTTAAAGATTTTGTGCTACATTTTTATTGTTTAAGAGGAAAAGAAATGAAAGCGTTAATTTTGGCTGGCGGTTATGCTACCAGATTGTGGCCGCTGACAAAAGAAAAAGCTAAGCCCTTGCTTTTAATCAACGGGAAGCCGATGATAACTCACATTATTGAAAAAATACCAGCTGATATTCAGGCATATGTTGCAACTAATCAGAAATTTAAGCCTGATTTTGAAAAATGGAAAAAAAATTGTGGTCATAAGGTAGAAATGATCTATGAAGAATCTAATGAGGAAGCCAAAAAATTTGGAGCACTCGGCGGGATTGTTAATGCGATTAAGGAAAAAAACATTCAAGAAGATTTGCTTGTTATTGGAGGAGACAATTATTTCCAATTTCTAATTACTGAGTTTTTAGATCACTATCAGGGCCAGCCAATCATTGCTGCATATAACCTAAAGAGCCTTGAAGATGCAAAAAAATTTGGAGTTCTTTCAGTAAGGGGTGATCGGGTTATAAAATTTAGAGAAAAACCGGAGAAACCAGATTCAACTTTAGTTAATACGATGTGTATGGTAATCCCTTTCAAATTCTTCTCTTTACTTTTTGAATTTGTAAAGATTCATCAGGATAATCCTGGCAGTTTTGTCGAGTATCTGATTAAAAAAACGACTGTTAACGCCTTTATCACCAATAAGGCTTGGTTTGATATCGGCTCATTTGAAGGCTATATTACCGCTCACAAAAAAGTCTCAAGAGAGAGAGGGGGATTTAACTTTTATGGTGTGGATTTTATCGGGAAAAATCAAATTGAAGGTAAGGTATTTATTGATAAGGGGACAATAATTAAAGACTCTTACTTAAAAGATTGTATTATTTTTAAGAATTGCCAAATTACAAAATCAAAACTAAAGGGTTGCATTATTGATGAGGGTTCGATAATTCAGTGTTCTCAACATAAAAATGAAATTATAGAATCAAAATCAATAATTAAGGGAATAGAATGATCAACTTTGATCTCCAAGGCTTAGAACAAAACGAATCAGGAACATTAGCACCTGACTTTTCTTTCACAAAAATTCAGCCCAATCTGGCTGCTTTGGAAGAGACAAGGAAGTATCGAATTATCGAGAACTTGATTATTATTGGTCGTGGTGGCTCTGTTTCAACTTTTCGTGCTTTTTGGGAAGGGCTTGGCATTAATAAATACCAAAAGAAAGTTTACATTATCGATACCGCAGATCCCGATTTCATAAATTCCGTCAGAAAAAAAGCTTCCGCTCAGTCTTCCTTGGTAATCGCAATCAGCAAGTCGGGCAATACCATAGATGTAATTGAGAATCTGCTTTGTTTTTCGGGATACCAAACGGTAGTTATTACCTCCAGGACACAAGATAATGCTCTTTTCGGTTTCGCAAGCAAGAAAGGATTTCAGGTAATTGATCACCAGGAAATTGGTGGCCGATATTCTGGATTGACCGAAGTCTCTCTGGTCCCAGCCACAATTTGTGGTTTTCAAGTCGAAGAAATAATTAAGGGCGGGGGAGAAGGATATAAAAAATTTACAGTAACGGGGAATGAGGCGGAAAAACTAGCTTTAATAGTTAAATATTATGCCAGAAAGGGTTTGAGCGAGATATTTTGGCCTATTTATTCAAAGGGCTTGGTGGCTTTTAGCGAACTTATTATGCAATTGATCCATGAAAGTGTCGCCAAAAATCAGCAAGGATTGAGTGTGATGCCGGTAGAGGCTCCGGAATCACAACACCATAGTAATCAAAGATTCTTTGGTGGTCCGCAAAATATGTTTGGTATTTTTACTACTTTGAAAAACTTTGAAAGCTCCCTAACGATTGCTGTACCGGAGGATTTAGCTTCTATCGAGGCTAATAGCTTGAAGCTGGAGCAACTGAATGGAATTACCGTCGGGAAAACAATGGAATTTGAGTTTTTGGGAACTTTTGCCGAAGCTAAGAATCGAAATATCCCCTCAGTTTTGATTGAACTTGAAAGACTGGACGAGTACCATTTGGGATATTTCACTGCTTTTTTGCACTGTTTTACGGTCTATTTAGCAACGGCATTTAATGCCAATCCTTATGATCAGCCTCAAGTTGAAGGTTCAAAGAAAATCAGCCTAACTCTAAGAAGCGGATATCGAACGAATAATTAAGAAACATTATTTTGAGGGTGGGTTATCAAAAAAGGCTCATTGTTTTGGTAATTTGGTATAAAATTAGCTCAAGAGCGGGTTTAAGATGGATGAAATCGAAGAAATAAAAAGTCGATTAAACATAGTCGACTATGTTGGAAAAGTTGTTAATTTATCAAAAGCAGGGCGGAATCATAAAGGGCTGTGCCCCTTTCATAGTGAGAAAACCCCCTCCTTTATTGTTAGCGAGGAGAAGCAAATTTTCCATTGCTTTGGTTGCAATGAAGGTGGCGATGTTTTTGAGTTTATCATGAAGACCGAAGGTCTTGACTTTCCCGCTGCGATGAAGAGACTGGCGGAAGATGCTGGAGTTAGGTTATCGAGAAATTTTATGCCACGAGATGAGAAAAAGCAGAAACTACTGGAGTTGAACGAAAAAGCTTGCCAATGTTTTGAAGAAAACTTGAGAGGAGAGAAGGGAGCGCAAGGACTTGAATATTTGAAAAAAAGAAGCTTAACCTTAAAAACAATTAAGAATTTCCGACTGGGATTTGCCCCGGATGGCCTTACGACA
>CAZAFQ010000065.1:0-4066 GCA_964484885.1 uncultured Candidatus Saccharibacteria bacterium
AAACCTCTTCTTTATTCTCCGGATGAACCTTTTCTTGCAAAATCCGTTCTAAAGTTTCCAAGTCTTTTAAAATTAATTCTGTTTTTAAAATCTCCAAATCCTGGCGGGGGTCGCCCGCGCCCACATTTTCCACATTAGCATCAAAAAAAGCGCGCAAAACATAGCAAATTAAATCTACCTCCCTGATATGGGCCAGAAATTTGTTGCCCAAACCCTCACCCTTGGCCGCGCCTTTTACCAAACCGGCAATATCCACAAATTTCACCACCGCCGGCACAATTTGCTGGCTTTGCTCTATTTTGGCCAAAACCGGCAAATTCTCATCCGGCACCTCCACCACCCCGGTGTTGGGTTCAATGGTACAAAAAGGATAATTCTCCGCCCGGGCAATTTGGCGCCCCAGCAAAGCGTTAAAAAGCGTTGACTTGCCGGCATTGGGTAATCCCACAATTCCCACCGAAAGACTTGACATATGTTTAGAAGATCACTTAACAAATAAAGACTAAATCAACCTAACTCCTTTATTAATTCTTCAGGCGTTTTAACTACTTTCCTAAAGAGAACTTTTCTACAAATTTCTTCATCATTATCCGACAAAGCATAAATTGGCTTTCCTAAGGCAACGGCGAAGCCTATTTCCAAAGTAGTGCTATTTCCTATATAGCCATCTTTGTTGTAAACAAACACCACATCAGCCATTCTTACTTTATAAAAATGATTATGTGTTAATCCCAAAGCCACAAAATCTTTATATTCTTGAGAAAGCTGGTTCCCCTCATCACTTTCCTCGTGCAAATAAGGCTCGTAAACAAGTACGCCCTTTTCTTTTAATTTCTTGGCAAATTCTCTAATTTCAGGTTTAAATCTTCTGCTACCACAAATTACTACACTTCTCATAATGGCTATTTTACTACTTCATTAGGGTAAATTCCAACCTTATGTCCTACTACCTAAAATTATTAGTCATTTTTATTTATCTTTGTAAATGGAGTGCTTGGATTTTTACAAACTTCTAAATGATGCTTAAGACAATCCTTCTCGCTATCCACCTCAACTACAACTAGCGAACTCTCCCTTAAGCTAAAAGAAATTTTAAAAGAATGAGTCCTTTGGAAATTTTTAATTATTAAATTCCTTTCAGAAGAGAACACTGTTTGTAAAAAATCCGAAAACTGTTTCCATCTCTTCCTTGCTTGGTCCTCCATGAGTTGCTTTTTTCTTTTTGGGCTTTAATCTAATAGTGCAGTGAGATTTAGCCAAAAAAATTAGGTTGCCAATTCTTTCCTCAACCTCACATTTTCCCCCAATAAGGCGAATATAATTGTCTTTCGATATCTCCTCCACAAAGTTTCCTACACTTTTATTAAACAGCCTCCTTGTTAAATTCGGATTTTGGGAATAGAACATCATTACTCTTCCGTCTAGGGCAAATTGAGACTTAGATCTTTGGTTTATTCTCTCGATCGTCTCCTGATTAATCACAACCGTTTTCCTTAGACTTGTATGACCATGATCACCCATGATTACAAATAATGTTTTTCTGGGAAACTTTTTCCTTAGGTGTTCAACTCTTCTAAAAAAGAAATCAAGGTAATTAAATGTTTCTTTACTAAGTTTTCCGTACTCCCCGCTTACGCCATCAAGAAACCAAAAATAGGCTGAAAGAATATAAAAATCACGAAGTGAAACTTCTAAAATCTTTTCAAAAACTCTCTTTTCCACATCGTATGCTTGCTCAATCAAAGTTTGAGCAGAACTTTTACTAGACACAAAAATTGGGTTCGGATATAGATATTTTGAAAAATTATCATCATTGACATCGTAAAGAATCGAGACTACTTTTTTCCCTTGTTTGTTGAAATTTTGCAGTAAAGATTCACAAGTAATTAGATTTTGGGAAAATTTCTCGGATTTACTTAGGTCACCCATCCAGCCAACCACTCCATCTTTCATAAAAGTGCCTGCAACAACACCGTGCTTTGAGGGACTAGTTCCTGTAATGAAACTTGTGAATGCAGTATGGGTATATGTTGGAAAAACAGAAGATATTTTCACCGAACCCTTCAAATAACTAAACTTTTTCTTTGCTTTAACGAACAAATCGTAACCTAAAGCATCAACTTCCAAAATAACTATTCTTTTGGCTTTTTCCAGACTTTCAATGAATTTATCCCTAATGTCTTTCTCCAAGACGTATCTTCTAACCCCATCTGAACTTTTAATAGAGTTATATTCTGCAATTGTGGGCAAGATATTACATATACTTCTGCCTTTATACAAGGGCTTAACGATTGATCTTTTCTTCATATACCGTAAAGTATATCAAACTAAACCTGAAATTAGCTAGCTTCAGAACCATTGACAAAAATGAAAAATTTAGGTTCTTTTACACAAAGCAATTGTACAAGTGGACAGGTGACTTGTAAGAGGAAAAGTTTCCAAAAACTGATCTAAACGGGTAGCTGATTTTGAAAAGTTCTGACTTATTACTGTTACTTTTCGACCACCTGGCAGATGAAGATTTGTAGGCACCAAAACCCCTAGATGAGCAATATCTTGCAGAGTAAAACCACTTTCGTCAAGAAGTTTTCTAAACTCTAGTTCTGTGTATGCTCGAAAAATACCCTCGCTCATAGGATGAAATTCCCTCTCGAACAGTTTACTTAATTTGTGTCCACTTTTCTTTACTAATCTTTTAAGTGAATTTTCATTGTATAGGGTAATGTTTAAAAATAGCCACTAACGATGTTAAAATGGTGGCGGCGCATAAGACTAAATGCTACTCGAATCACCTTTTTCGTTTCATCAGACAAGCCATACCTATCTACTTCGTTCTCAGAAATCCACGCGTAGTCCTGATGCTCTTTACTTAATCTCACTTCTGAAATGTCCGATGTGACAATAAAATTTATTTGGGTAGAATCTCTGATTTCGTTTGGTTTTTCAATTTTGTATTCAAAAACAGAACAAGGTTGAACAATCTCGACATCTAACCCTGTCTCCTCTTTAATCTCCCTAACCAAGGAGTCATACGAAGATTCAAAAAACTCTCTTTTACCGCTCGGAAGTTCCCACATCCCAGGATAGATATCCTCATTATCGTTTCTTTGAAGAATAAGCACTTTTCCCTGTTTATCAAAAATAACTCCCGCTAAAACAATCTTTTGAATAATAGGCTTATTTATCATAAAATACCAGAGTTTTAAGTTAGTAAAGTATACATCAAAAAGAGAAGAAAAAACTATGCCAAAAAATGAGCGATATTTTGGACAAGAAATACACCTTACAAGGTGAGAAATACACCCTCCAAGCGTCCCAAGGTTCATGCTTGGCATATTTTTACTCCTTGGTAATAAAACACGACTCAAATAACTCTAGATGTCAAACTAAGACACTTTCCAGGTACAATAAACCAATACCAACTGAATGCTTGTAGCTGTAAGACAAGAGATGCGGATAAAGACGGTGTTGCCTGTGATAGTGATTGCCAGTAAAAATTCGCAAACCTCAATTTTAACTATGTAAAGCCGGTAAGATGGCCTTGAGTTTATTTCAAAACTCATCTCTGGTGGAATTGATTTAACAATCCTTCCATATTCGTCCCTCTTGACTATAATCCTCATCTTTCTCAGCTCAGGTGGGGTGAAGTTAAACTTAAATTCTAAGGTAGGGACTGTAAAGCACCTATTCCCACCGAAAGAGACATCTTGAGGTTATTTTACTCCCAAAATGCCTAAACGCAAAATCCCGAAGCGTCTATTTCCCCGAGGTGTCTATTTTCTGCTAAACTATAATTAGCGATGAAGAAAAAAAGCTGGTCGCAAAAGGTTAGCCAAACAAGCTTTGCTTTGGATCTTGAGGAAGGAGTTTTCACCTGGCAAGACCCCAAAAAAATTGCCGCCTCTCTAAAGCAGTCCGCCGAAGAAAGCCCCCGCCGCAAGGCCTCTCCCTTCCCGTCGGCAATGAGTATGCTTAATTTTTACATCAACCGCGCCGGTAAAAAACTTGACCCGAAACAAAAAGAAATTTTAGAACAAGCCAAAGACGAACTGCGAAAACTCTTCGG
>CAZAFQ010000066.1:0-4017 GCA_964484885.1 uncultured Candidatus Saccharibacteria bacterium
TCCTCATAAATAATAATCATGGCCGGAATAATAATGAAGATGATGAGGCCAGGCAAAGTACGAGCGAAGGCAACCATGTAGCCAATAAGAGGAATGGAGAAAATGACTCGGCCAACAACCTGATGTTTCTGAACAAAATCAGAGTCAGGCGCGTCATTGGCATCTCCCTTAGTACGATAAGAAGTGATACCGTTTTCAGCCTTGACCTCAACAATTCGATGAGTTACCGTGTCTTTGCTATCCGGAACTTGAAAAATGATAATGTCCCCCTGGACATAGATTTCATCCGCTTCCTTCTTATCAAAGACAACGCTCCCAGTATGAATAGCCGGCTCCATTGATCCGGACTTGACCACATACATACTCCAGCCACCGACTTTGAACGAGGAAGCAATAATCGCCAATGAGAAAATCATAATTATTAAATAAAAAATGCCTCGAACCCATTGCCAAGGTCGAATTTTTCTTATCTTATCCAAAAGATAGCTGTTTTTGATATCGAATATGTTCATTTTTTCACTTTCAACTTTTTTTAGTCCTCAGTCGAGCCGAGAACCCTCCGCTTCGGCTCTCAGAAGACTAATGAACTTGATCTAGAGTAAAGGTCATATCAAATCCCAAACTATCTGTCATTGCTATATTTTGACTATAATTTGAATCTGTCGATTCTGTGGGGAACTGCCATGGCACAACGATATTCACTGACTCGCCGCCATTCAGGGTCATAATATTATTCCAAGCTGCCAAATAACTGTTCAGACCACTGTAATATAGATCGCCTGATCTATAACCCGGATAAAGAGTTGATTGTCCGTTATAAGCAAGTTGAATATCTCCGGTGTTGAAAGTTCCGTCTTTATTAACATCAACAAATGGTGCAAATTGCAGAAAGAGATCTAATTCTCCACCATTGCCGGCATAATCACCGGTTGTTCCGCCAGAAGTCCCGTCCGGTCTTGGATAGCTTGCAGTTTCTGGCTCAATCATATCATTTTCCTCATCAATTGTTTTTGTCAATTTAATAGACAATTTTCCAGGTATACTTCCAGCAACGTTAGTAAGCATAACTGTTCCATTGCCTTTATCATTAGGAACAACATTTGAAACAAGAAAAGGGAGTGTTGAGTTCTCTCCAAGTACAAGATCAAGTTTACCAGCAGTAAATGAATTGCCTTTAATTTCTTCCTGGTCACTGAACCAAGCTCCGGTTGCACTGGTTGCCAATAAGACAACTGTAGCAATCGACATCAAAGATAACATAATTCTTTTCATTTTTTTTCACCTCCTTCCCATCTTGAATTTAAAGCCATTAGGCCTTAGCAGAGCCGATAAATCCTTATCGGCTCTCAAAGGATTAATGAATTAGCTAGTTCTCCCTTCTACAACCCAATCCCAGGTCAAAGTCTTGCCCATCAGAGCGGTCTGATCTCCGCTATCTGGAAGATAAACGGTGTATTTCATATCTTGAGTACTGCCGGGGATTAAGCTTGCCCAATGTCCCTGAAACAAGTCTAGAGTCCCCAGGTTTTTTAGCTTCCCATCGTAGAGAGTGTATTGCATAGCTCCTGATAGACGACCAACCTCAACCTTTACTTTTACTGCATCCCAAAGTCCAGACCCAAAATCATTAGGGTTTGAAACTCTTAAGAACAGCTTATTAGCGGTCAGATTGCTAGGTCCCCCAAACCAAGGAGCGCCATAGTTCTGAATGTTATAAACAGGGGAAGTCTTCATGTCGCCAGGAGCAACTGCTGTAAAGACAGCCCCAGCAACAGTTGGCTGTCTGTTGACTCTAAGTTCTAATGTTCCAGTTGAAAAAGTGTTACCCTTAATAGCCGCGGTGTCACTAAAGTAAGCACTAGTAGCACCCGTAGCCATGATAGCTACAGCGGCGATAGTCATAAGAGATAATGCGATTCTTTTCATTTTTTCACCTCCTTTCTTTTTTCAAGTTTATGTCCTCGATCAGAAAGACAGGGCTATTTGCTACCCCTCCAATCCTGTACCTCCAACCGTTTCGACACTTAAAAAATAAAACCGACCACTCTCCAATCACGTCTTATCTCTCAAGAAATCTGATGCTGGAATCTGTGTCGGTATCTTTCTGCATCCCTTCCATCCAGTTAACAAAAATCACATAATGGTTAACTAATGGGAAGAGTAATTTTTTATTTTTGTTTATATAAAGCGAATATATCATTCTTAGAATTATTGTCAATACTTATGGTAAGAAAAAGTTGCCAGTTCTTAAATAATTGAGAATTTAAAAGAACTTCTCTATTACAATCCGAGCGACAGAAGCAGTCGGAGCAACAGAAAGAATAGAGGAAATAGCAAAAGGGATGAAAGCACAAGACGCAGGAGTGGAGCGAGCAAAATTACAAAATTTCAATTTCATACCGATACCCAAATATACACTAGCGCATCAGTATGTAAGACTTTAATTCTTAAGTAGAGTACAGGGAACGATTAAAAGTTAGCATAGAAAAAGGGTCGGAAAGATCCGACCCTAAGGTATGGCAACTCTCTTTATGGAGAGTGATTTTTTGGCGGCTGCGTTAATCCCGATACCCGGCAATCGTTGACATTTCTGTCAGGATTAACACAGCACTTTTGTAAGGGACAAATTGTCCGATGATTCCTCGCACAATCGGCGATGAGTTCGATACAAATTGCCCACCGGGTAAAAACCAGCCTCTTGCTCATCACTTGGAGATGAGCAGATCGGCAAGCGTCATATAAATGAAGAAGAATAAACCCCCTCACTTTCTCCTTCTGCTTATGACGCGCGTCCCGCAGCTCTGGATCCTCTTTCGAGGAGCTTTACTTTGCCATGAAGCAAAACTCGAGAACCCAGAAGGCAGGTACCAAATTGGGAATAACTCCCGATAGTTTCGGCTTCTTTTTTACAAAGCCTAGAAAGGTTGGTTAGTCCTCTCAAAAAAGGGTCTTTTGGTAAAGACGCAGACAAGTATAGCATGATAATAATTCTACGTCAAGTCTTTATGGTGCGCCCCATACATATTCGAGGAAGCAAAGAAACAAAACGTTTTTAACGCCCCACTCTTACTCCTTAAGAGTTTGAAGACAAATCATTAAAAAACGAGAGTTATTAATAACTCTCGTTTTTCTCCTCAGGCTTAAGCCCGCCAGAATCCGTCCCTTTGTTGCTCGTCCGCCCTAAGCTCCAAAATATTTCAAAGCCAGTTTTCTTGAGCCTAAGGCAATCCCCCCTGCCAAAAGGGTTAACCCAATCATTTCCAATAATCCTTGTCCTGCTCTTGGTAATTCCTCGGGGAATTCAAAAGAACCTCCGCCAATACCATTATCGGAAGCTTCAATACCTCCTCCAATTGGAGAAAATATTCCTCCGCCTATCCCACCACATTCATCACAAGGGGGTATTACTGGTGGAGGATTTGATCCGCCCCCTGATCCATTGACCTCGCCTATTTCATTTGAAATATTACATTCAAAGTCAATTCCTCCGGTTGAAATGGTTCCATTCCCAGTATTATAGCTTGCAGCATTATTGCCTGTATTGGCAATAGCAGAGCACTTATTATCAATATCCGTCTTATTTTTAACTAGGATATTACTCTTGTTCTTAATTTCAGCTGATGCCTTATTTTCAGAATTATAACCGGTATTGCTGTTTGCAACGGTTACTTTAGAATCAAAGCCTCCAATGCCTCCAATATTTGCGAAATCAACACCAGAAGTTCCGATGCTATTATCAATACTGGATTTAGCTGAGATATCCCCGGTTGATACGCTGCCATTTCCGGTATTATAGCTCGCCTGATTGTTTCCGGTACTTAGATAAAGATTCAAATTATTACTGGCAGAGACATCATTGCTTACCTTAATTTCAAAATTACTCTTTACCTCCAATTCGGCTTTATTTTCACTCTTCGCGCCGGTTGTGTCATTCCCAACTGAAACCTGTGCATGTGCCGGAACAAAGGCCAAGAGTCCGAATAAGGATAAGGCCGAAAAAATCATTTTAGTTTTTTT
>CAZAFQ010000067.1:0-3953 GCA_964484885.1 uncultured Candidatus Saccharibacteria bacterium
TGGGACAAGTTTGTCAGAAGAGACTTTGATAGAGTTATTAATATTTGGGGGGCAGATCATCATGGTTATGTTAACAGATTAAAGGCGGCAGTGGCAGCGATCGGCTTTCCAGGACAACTGGAAGTAGTGATTATGCAGCTCGTGCGATTAATAAAGAATGGTCAGGAATATAAAATGTCAAAGAGGGCCGGTACTTATGTTACTATTGACGAGCTTTTTAATTTAATCGGGACAAATGACGCCAATGATGTCGCTCGCTATTTTTTTGTGTCGAGAGATTTTAGTACTCATATGGATTTTGATTTGAACCTTGCCGAAGACACCAGTGAGAAAAATCCTGTTTATTACGTCAAATATGCTTACGCTAGAATCAACGGAATCATTGAAAAAGCTTCAAAGTTCAAGCTTCAAAGTTCAAAATTTGAGGAAAAAGATTTTAAGCTTTTGAAGAAAAAAGAAGAGTTAGACTTGATTAGAATCTTAATCCAATTGCCGGAGCTGATTCAAGATGTGGCGACCTCCAATGACTATCCCATCCATAAGTTTGCCTATTATTTATATGAAGTTGCGGAGAAATTTCATCGCTTCTATCAAGCCGATCGGGTTATCATCGAGGATAAAGAACTGTCAAAATCAAGATTAGCCCTGGTTGAAGCAACTAAAACTATACTCGAGATTACGGGTCGGGATGTTTTGGGCTTGACCTTGCCGAAAAGAATGTAGTTATTTGAGAACTGAAACTTAATTTATTTGAAAAGAATAAACTTTTTTGGCGCTTGTTAGGTATAGATCAGTGCCGTCAATTAATATTGATTCCGCCTCTCCGAGCTCATCGCCGGTAAATCTTCCTCGATAACTGCCATCTTTATCTAAGACGACCAATGATTTCAGCTTTTTGGAAAAGACAAAAAGATTGTCATAGTCGGCCGCGGTTACGATCGAACCATAATCCTTCAGATTAAAAGGCATGTCTTTGATTTGAAATTCCTGACGGATGCCGGAAGTGAATTTCAAGATTTCCCCAGAATCATTCAAAATATAAACATCAGAGTCGATGGTGAGATCTAGCGGTTCTTGAAGAGCTTCGCTATTTGATATTTGAGCAGCTCCTTTGCCATATCCGGAAGCTGTTCTTAAGTGTTTAAATATTTGAGCCGGATTTTTTGAAAGCAAATAGAGGTTTGTGCCATAGCTATCGATAGCAACCGATGTTTCCCAGCCGTCAGAAGCGGCTTTTTCTTGAGCGATATTAGTATCAAGATCGATTTCAAAAACCGTAGGAGTATCAGTTAAGATTTCGATAGTTCGGATTCGAGCTAGGAGGGTTGTCGAAATGACGTTACCCGTTATTGAACCGGTAATTTGAACTTGGGAGATTTTCCCATCTGCACTATGTTTAAAAATCTTGCCTGCTTTTGAGACTCCATAGTATTCATTTTCAACTTTGTAAAAATCAAGAAAATCATTTTCAGAAATTTCAGAGAAATCGGCGAATGTCTGAAGGCTGATGCTTTTTGTGTTGGTCAAGCGGTTAATCTCGGCTTCAATTTGGCTTAGCTTTTGGTTCGCAGCCTCTTGAGAATAACTGCTGTTTTTAAGGCTTTCGTACTCGCCTTGGATTGCAGTCAAAATCTCGATAGCTTGACCCTTATCGGTGCCGGCAGCGTTTATTGCTTCTTGAAACCTTTCGTCAAGCTGTTCTATCCGGGCTTTTTCTTTGGCCTGTTCGTCAGCTTTGGCGTTATTTTTATTGTTAATGTAAAAATAGGGGATCAGGATTAGGATGATCAAAATTCCGGCATACAAGTAATAATTTTTTTTAATTTTCTTAAAAAACGTGAATCTTTTTCTTCTAGTGTGCTCAAGAAAAAATCTCCTGATTGTATCTATGAAATTACCAATTTTGGAAATAACATTTTGTTTCTTCTGTTCGATTTTAGAAATATTCGGAAAGTCGTCCCCTTCTTTTATGCGAATTTCTGATTTATAGCTATTGCTTTTGGCAGAAGTCTTGTCTGAATTCGGTGTCTTTGACGCTAGTTCTTCCGGATCTTCGTTAGTAAAAAGACTCTCCTTGGTTTCCAGCAAAACTTTGCCTGTTGGTTTTTCTTCTTCCTTAATGTTTGCAATCTGATCTCTGATAGAAGTAACAGCTTTTGAGGCAAGGGGAATACAAGACGAAATAATAAATTTTTTTATAATCCGGTAACTGCTTCTGAAAAAAACCGTAAGCTTATCGAGTAAAGCCAGACCATATTTGCCGGCTTTTTCCTTTTTTGTCTCTTCTAGCCAGATCTCATCAGGTTCATCATCAAGCGTTTCATTCGCTAGGGCATCGGGGCTCATGAACTCAATAATCACAGCTCCATTTTGCCCTCTTGAACCTCCGGCTCCGGCGATGAGATCGGCTAAGTTACTGACGGAGACTTTGGGATGATATTTGATGATGTACTCACTTAATTCGTTGGGAGAGGCTGAATTCAAGATCCCCGAGGACATAATCGCTACCTTGTCTCCCTCGATCACTTCACCGCTGGCAATGTTAATAAATGTTCTAAGGGGATTGAGATTATCACCTTTGAGATCTTTGGTGATATCGCTTTGTTTGCCATTGCGGTAGAGGAAGCCTTCCGTATTGCCTGCTTGGGTCAAGTGGAGGATGTTATCGGCAAAAACACCCAGAATTGCATTCAGCTTCCCCATCCAATAAGTGTTACCGCCATTTGTATAATCTCCTAGCTCTTCATTGATTTTGTTTAAAGCATTTTCAAAACTAGTAAGGGGAGCCTTTTCGATGTCCTGATAATATTCACCGTGAAAGGTTTCTAAAATGAGCTCGATGAGGTTTTCGCTTTTTTTAGGATCACCTTGCAATCCAATTACGGCAAAAAGAACACCATGCCGCCTCTCCTCAGGATCACTCGGAGAGTGTTCATAGGAAATACAGATGTTATTTGTAGATTTAACTTTTTGAGTCTGACTCGATAGCTTAGCGGTTCGAAGAACTAATTTTTTTGACATATTAAAAAATGCGATTATATGCCGAAAATATATCATCAATTTGAAGAATCTGCAAATAATGAAGTTCCTTGTCTACTATAAGGAAAAGATGATTGTGCTATGATTATTCGTATGCAGGATATTTTAACTACCGCCAATAAAGACCAAAGGAAGGCAATTACTCATGATAAGGGACCGCTTTTGGTGATTGCCGGAGCCGGGACGGGCAAGACAGCGGTTATTACCAAAAGGATTGCCTGGCTAATTTCCGAGAAGAAAGCGCTTCCTTCTGAGATTCTGGCGCTTACTTTTACCGAGAAAGCCGCTGCTGAGATGGAAGAGAGGGTTGATGAACTAGTCCCCTACGGCTTTGTTGACACTTGGATATCGACTTTTCATTCTTTTGGTGATCGGATATTGCGGGAGAATGCCCTAGATCTTGGAATTACCGGTGATTTTAAAGTCTTATCGACAGCAGAACAAGTAATTTTTTTCTCAGATAACTTGTCGGCCTTTGATTTAGATTATTATGCTCCATTGAGTAACCCGACAAAGCATATCGAAGCACTTCTGTCGCATTTTTCCCGTCTCAAAGATGAGCTTATTTCTCCTCAGGAGTATTTAGAGTTTGCTGAAACCAAACTGGCACAATCAAAGAATGAGGATGAAACTCAGGAAATAGAAAAAACATTGGAGATTGCCAGGGCTTATGCTACTTATCAGCGGCTAATGGTTGAAGCCGGTAATTTGGATTTTGGAGATCAAATTACGGCTGTGGCGGATTTATTCAAAAATCATCCAAAGATTTTAGAAAAATATCAAGATCAGTTCAAATATATATTGGTAGATGAGTTTCAGGATACCAATTATGCCCAGAATGAGCTCTTGAAACTGCTAGCGGAAAAGACAAAAAATATTATGGTTGTGGGAGACGATGACCAGGCGATCTATGC
>CAZAFQ010000068.1:0-3802 GCA_964484885.1 uncultured Candidatus Saccharibacteria bacterium
CAGAAAAACTTTTTCCTGTACCCTTCAATCTGTTTACATTAACACTGCCCAAAAGCACCCTAATATGATAATCTGAACAAAAGATATATTTTCTTATTTTAATAAGGATTCTAATTATTAATAGAGAGCAAGTTTTCTCACATTTTCAAATGTTAACCTGTCAAAGGAAAACTTGGCAAGAACGGTTGCCCTGCAATAGGTCCTTTGTGTCTTTTTAGTGCTAATCGCTGGCTTATTTCGCGCATAGAGATGGGCGATAGCCTTGTCCCAAAAGACTTGAGAGGTAAGGGTATATGAATTTGCTTGACTCGTTCCCCTTTGCGGAAGAATCGCCTTGTCTAGCATTCAAGGAATCATCCTTGCTGATTTTTCATGAGCTGGCAACCGACTACTCAGCCATCTCCGGACGTGTCGTCAGTCCGAAAAGGGACTTCTGAGGAAATGGATAAACTACGGAGTACTTGCATAATCAATAATACCCCCCCACTTGACAGGAAAAAGTTAAGGGGTGATAGTAACACAACACTACTTAACATAGGGGTTAAGTTGTGAGAATATATATCAAAATTACCGAAGATATTTTTCGTGCCTACGCTCTTGAAAACGCCGATGGATCCTGTGATATTGAGGACTTTCTTGATACATCAAATGCGACTGACCAGAAAGATGCGTCATCACGCCGCGCTATGCATCAGAGATCGGAAAAGTTAGTCGAGGATAAATTGCCTACTAATCCTGGCATTCATCACAATATTGATGACGGAATATGGCAAATATCATCAGGGAAATATAGGCTTATGTACTTCTTTGATAAAGACCATGTTGTGATCTGTACCCATTGGTTTGCAAAAAGGGGTCAGAAAACGCCTCCAAGAGAAATCAAAAAAGCCAGGAAACATCGGGAAGAATACTTTGAAGCAAAAAAGAACAATACTCTATCGCTAGAAAGGTGATCGACATGGCAAGGCCGGGTAGAAGATTTAATCGAATTTACGAAGAAGCACAGAAGCACGCTGATTACTGGATGGAAGACTTGCGACTTCAGTTCCTTAACGGGATCTTGACGCTTATGGAAGAAAAAGGACTTTCCCAAAAATCTCTCGCTGAGGTTATGGGCGTATCCGAGGCCTACATCAGCAAGGTTTTCAACGGTAACGTCGAGAAAAACTTTACCCTTAAAACTCTCGTGGAACTCAGCAGGGCAGTCAATGCCGAAGTCAAAATTTCCGTGACACCAAAAGTGGATCAAAAGGCTGAATGGCATGCCCTGGAATACACTTGTGATAACTTCCATTATGATTTGGAAGCTCAGCCATTAGTAAACAACCTTGACTATTACAATATGGACAAATCCGTGGGAGAGATCTCGGAAGAGAAAGAGTACGACCCAATAGCGGCTTAGGTTCAAGAGAAAGCCCAAGGAGAGGACTATCATGCCCATAAGTTCCAAAAAAGAGCTAAAGTTAAAAACCCTAAAAGCACCACTTAGATTGAAGACCATGTTTTTCCCTTTAGTTAACTTTAGTGCCTTGCCGCATGAACACCCGGAAAATGCCAGAATCCCGAACCCTAAGGCTATAACTGCTATCCCGAAATGCAACGAAGATTATACGGAGTGCTCTGTAACGCTGAGGATAAAATCTGAGGTTTCCTCAGAAAAACCAGAAATACTGTATGAATATGAAATTGTTGTATTCGGGTCCTTTGAATGGACTGCTAACAAACCGGAAGATGAGGATTATTTACTGAAATCCATCGCTGTAACAGGCGCAAGCATACTTTATTCCGGGGCTCGGGAGATGCTCGCCCAAATATCCGCTCGTGGCCCATGGAAACCTTGTTTGCTTCCGGCTGTATCTTTTATCCCTGAGATCCAAATTGAAAACCCTGATCAAAAATCAACCCCTAAAGAAGCAGACACCCCGAAACAGGAAAAAACCGGAACCAGAAAGACAAAAAAATAGAACAAGGGGAGGCCAAACGGCCTCCCCTTGTCATATTGAGAACACTATTCAAGAAGGACGTGGCTTATGCTTAGAGAAGGATTTGTATTTTTTACAGATTGTTTTAAGGAATACGCTGCTTCCATATCAACTGCTACAAGTCTTGTCATGATGATAGTCTTGATCTTTACACTAAGAGAAATGATTATGACACGGAGATTTTCTTATGTTCCCAAACTAATGATCTCAATTCCTCTAAGAGCTTTCGGGATATGGCAGGAAGACCCTGAAAAAAGTCCTGTACCTATTCCTTATGGGGAAAATGCTTTTCAAGTTATTGTTCCGCAAGACCTATCAAACGATCCTGCATCGTATTTGAAAATGAGAGAAAAGGGAAAAGAGGATCGCGGAGATGACTATCTTGTGAAATATTTCTCCTTAACTAATGAAGGAAATGGCATGGCCTACGATATAGCGATGACCTATCAAGTTGACCTTTGTAGAATAGTAGCTTTATCAAAAAATCCAGCAGCCAATATATCCATTCAGTACAAAGACCTAAATTTCGGGATCCGTGTATTTGGAAAAAATGCCGCGTCTCTCATAGAGAAGAAGAAAATCATTGGAAATTGCGGTAACAGAGGATCAGAACATTCAGTTTCTGCAGTTTTGCCTTATGGGTTCATTCTGATTCTGGCCTCATGGGCAAAGTATGTGGTCTCTATTCATCAAGAGATGTTGGATAGGGGACTCGGCATCTTTGAAGGACCTTCGATATTTTTAGAGTTACGTTACAAAGATCTAGGCGGAAGAAACTTTAAGGAAAAATATCGGGTAACATTCAGAATTGCTCAGTTTTCGGAAAAGCAAGAAAGATTTCCCCAAGAGATTATGGGTTTTTGGTCATATTTGGAACCCATTTCCCCACAACATTATTCATGGATTATTATCAATAACTTTCTGTTCTCCCACTTCATTTTTTGGACTCCAATTTGGTCTCAGGGAAGTCGGTTAAAATGGTTTTTGGCATCCGCTTGGCAGAAACACCGGATAAACCGACGTATAAAAAAATCCCATAAACAACAAGAAGATGGACAAAAAGGGAAGTAATAGTGAGGCCAAACGGCCTCCCTATTTCATTTTGGGGACAATAAGAGCCATAACAGCCTATGCAACAGGAGGAATCACAATGTATTTAAGACGATACAGACTGATAGCAATGGCCCTGATTATTTTGTTTTCTCTCCCTCTTTCTGCTCAGGCTTCGCCGTTGCTGCTGCCGATAAAGATTGAAGTGATGACTACCGAAAAGGCTGAAGTCAAGAATGCCCTAGTGGAGGCAATGATTTCAAAAGGATATGCCATTACACAGGACTCGGATTTTGTTATGGCTTTCGACAAGGAAGTCAAAAACATTATTCTTGGCGCCATGATGGGCGGAAAGTTTCCAAATAACAGATGTGTTTTTACATTTATATCTAGAAATCAGACAACTCTAATTTCAGCAATGGTTTACATGATACAAAATCCTGGAACGGCTTTTGAGATACGAGAGAGTCCTTACGAGAAACACGAAAAAGCGGCTTCGCATCTTTTGGATATATTATTAAATGTCAAAAGCCGGATTGAAGGAATATCTTACGAAGAACTGGCAAGCGCTCATCCCTTGCTGATGGAGATTAAGGCAAAAGAAAACGAACAAATCAACAAAGCCAAGCCTGTTTATTCCGGAATTGTTAAAATAGAGCCAGACGGCCGGATCGCCGAGATTGAAAAAGGTAGCCTTGCAGAAAAGGCTGGTTTAATTGTAGGAGATCTCATTATCGAAATGAATGCCACCTCTTTGGAAGAAGTAGATT
>CAZAFQ010000069.1:0-3767 GCA_964484885.1 uncultured Candidatus Saccharibacteria bacterium
GTACCTTGAGACCGATGTTTTACCTGATAACTTTACCGAGCTATGGATGGGAAATATCAGTAAGATAGCCAAAGAAAATTTTGCAATTATTTGTTATGAGAATTGGAAAAACATTCGCATTATTTGGAATGAAATGGAAAAATATTGGAAAGTAAAAAATATGCTTGTTTGGCATCTACCAAATAGAGTGCAAGGATTTTCGGCTAAACACAAATTTTTTAACAAGCATGATATTGCTGTGGTCGGAGTAACAGACAATACAGTTTTAAACGAAGTCGATGAGGGAGACTTATTGGACAATGAGTATGAAACCGCGCTCTATGCTATAGGCGGTAAACCCCACTGGGAGTCATATGAAAAAGGCAAAAAGATTTGCCCGACCGACTTTATTGAGTATGTTGCGGCTGATGAAAAATCATCAGGGCAAGGTGTGATTTTTGGAACCAAACCGTTAGAGATACTTATTCCTTACATAAAAGTACTTACTAAACGAGGTGACTTAATAGTTGAACCCTTTGGTGGCAGTGGTTCAACATTAATCGCAGCCATCAAAATGAATCGTCGTTGCTACTTAATGGAGAAATGTCCAACGTATGCTGAAGTAATATTAAAACGTTGGGAAAAAGAAACTGGCAAAAAGCCTATAAAAATAAACTAGTATGATTGATAACAAGACAAAACAAAAATTGCTTAAAGAAATTGAAAAAAGCGGCAATATTTGGTCGTCTTGTGTTAAGCTAACTATTCATCGCTCAACTTATCATCGCTGGAAAGAAACTGATAAAGAATTTAAAAAAATGGCACTTAAGGCGGAGCGGCAAGGTCGGGAAAATATCTGCGATATCGCCAAACACGCTTTAATGATAAATGTAAAAGAGAAAAAAATGGATGCGATAAAATATACTCTAAGTCATTTAGATCCAGCATTTAAAAGAAAGCAAGGCAGTAATGTAATTATTTGGCACAAAAAGGACGCTCCGCCTCCCGTTGCTCAGATCAAAACCTTGGAAGACTTAATCAGCGACAATGAAAAAAGCGTTCATGAATATGGACTTGAACTTAAAGAAAGATTTACCCAATTCGGAGGGCAAATACCAAACAAACCCGATGGTTCTCCAATAGAGATAGACGAATTACCGAGCTATGTTGCTTATATAGAAAACTGGCAAAAACATCAAAGACAAAAGAAAACTACTGACACTGCGGACTCAAAGTCCGAGATGGATAATCCACCAGTAACGCCTCCAGAGAATCAAAAGACTTTAGATATTCCACCTTCAAATCCTGCCAGCCTGAACAATCCTCGGGATAATAATACTTAGAAGTTCGATATGATGAAGTGTAATATTTTCCAGACGATGTTGGCGCTGGAATGATTTCATCTTTTACCTCGGGTTCTACATTGTCTACAGCTGAAGTTATGTCTCCATTACAAGTATCAGGCGACCATAATCCTCTTAAATTTGCTTGAGCTAATTTCTGGGCTGCCTTAAATTCAGCCTGATATTTATATGGCGTATTGTAGGAATACTCGTGAGCATAACCCTGCTCAATCATATACTTATTATAGAACAGGCCATCTTCACGATAGATATATGCAAGGCGACGGCCATATTTGTCAAGCTCACCTTGGGTGGAATCTTTCTCAATCCTGATTTTCTTGCCAATCAATAATTCTTTAGCTTTATTAGATGCTTCTTTGCCAAAACATTGAACTGGTTTTCTGGGATCAACTGTCTCAGGAGTGTCCATACCAATAAGACGCAGAGTCTCAACCGTACCATTTATATTCACTTTAACGGTATCGCCATCAACCACACTTGAAACTGAATAGTATTCATACTGCGAATTATTCTGAGTAGCTGGAGTTGGAATTGTGGTTGTCTTTTCTGTTGGAGTCGTTTGAATATTTTGAGGTTGTTGAACTTCTGGTTTGGATTGCTCCTCTGCGATTGTAGCAGGTTGATTTTCAGCGACAGCTTCGGGTTCATTGATTTTTATTATTTCTTTGCTTTCACTTTCGACAGAAGTGACTTCATTATTGATTGGCTTCTCAATTTTCGGAGCAGTCATACCTATACCGAAAAAAGAAATGACCATTATCACAGAACAAACAATTGCAATAGTTTTTCTTTTAGGGATAATTTTAATTGCTCGTTGAAAAATTGATGGTTTAATTAACCCGACAATTAAAGAGATGGTTGAGAGTAGTAATGTTAATAAAAATATATAGGTCATATGGGTGAAATAAAAAACCAGCTGATTATAGCTGGCGATAGAGATATGTGGATACACAGAACCCCACGCCAGCTAGACCTTGCGGTCCCATACCAGTTTCCCGATATGACCCATGGAAGAGTCGCTGAACGTGGGATTCAGTATCTTCCATGGGTTTTCCGACCATATCCTTTGGAAAAACCAAAGGGGTTAGGTCGCTGGCCTTTCGACCAGTAATATTAAATTGTTAAGTACATTTTACCAGAAAATCCAAAGGATTTAAAGGCCTCTGTACTTTAGCTTAGATCATAGAATTTGTGTAATAGAGTTACCAACAGGCTAAAAGACAATGCTTTTAGCTGGCTTTGGGACTTTTTCGTCTTTCTAATCTATCGAATAAATAAGAAATGGTGTTTAAAATATCCAAACAATTTCTATCTGAAAAAATCTTTACTTCTTGTGCCTTTGTTAAGCTTGTATGTCCAAGTGCCGGATTCCTAAAACCAGTTATAACACCCTTAGACAAAAAATTATGTCCAAGATCAATGTTTTGTTCACTTTCGCAACTTTTATCTGTTAGCTGTATCAGAGATACTCCATCTTTCTTGAAGCATAAATCCATAAGGGCACAGCCATCCTCTTTTGATCCAGATACCGATTGAACTTCTTCGTTATAAATCTGAACAGCTTCTCTTGCGGCTTCTAAATATTTTTCGCTAAAAAATTTTTCTTTAATTATTTTATTTTCCGTTATTTTTTTGTGTAATCCAGACCACAGTACAAAATCCGCATTTTCTGGTGCCAGACTATGTACAATACCTAAGATATCCACGGTTTCTTTTTCTTCTATTTTTTCTGGATCGTCTAATATCTTAACTACCTTGTTTATATTTTCAACAATAGTCGGGTTATTTTTATTTGTTTCTCTCCATACAGCGGTATCAATGCCATAATTCTTCTTTATTTCTTTTACCGTCCTATCTTTAACAAACTGTCTCCACTCCTTATGAATATGATTGGTTATCTCTTCGAGAAATTCTTTAAGTGGTTCTAAATTTTCGTCGTTCCAGTTTAAACTACTTCTGTTTGTTGCAATTACATCAGGATGGAGATCGTCAATAAAATCAACCTCAAGCCATCCAGTCAAATACTGAAAAAAGTGGCTCGAGCCTTGAACGGGAAAAGACTCAGGTACACTTACAAGTTTTTTCCTCGAAAAGAGAGTAACCCCTCTCAAATTATTTTTAACTGGTTTATCAAATAAAATGATTTTTCCATTTATTTTATCTGCAAATGGAAATTTTTTATTTAATCCTAATTTGATAGCTTCTTCTGGAAATGACCACGAAAAATCTTCGCCTCTATCGTCTTGTTGATATCGAATCTCGTTGTTAATTTCTTGAAAATCGGTTTCTTTATCACTCTTAATAAAAACTTTAAAATCCTTATCAAAAATAAAATAATTTGAAATACTTTTTTTCAATGAATCCAAATTAAAAGCAGATTTTCTATCAATTCGACTTAATACTATTTTAGTTCCACTCTTTTCG
>CAZAFQ010000070.1:0-3739 GCA_964484885.1 uncultured Candidatus Saccharibacteria bacterium
CATAGGCAACAATCGTTTTGGCAATCTCCCCCGCCGTTAAATGTTTGCAGGCCGCCTCAAGTTGAGACAAGACAACAATCCTTGAAAGCCCGTCTTCTTTTTCATGTAGAGTTTCTCCGGCACAAATAATAGGATAAACTTTGTGGCGAACCGCAACTTCAGCCTTTCTGGCAGTCTCCCGATCGCCTTCTCCAATTAAGTTCCGTCTTTCGGAATGTCCTACAATTACATATTTTGCATAAGGCTTTAATGTCAGAATGGAGACTTCTCCGGTAAAGGCCCCTTTTTCTTCCTCTGCAACATCTTGGGCTCCAAGTTTTAGGTTGGTTCCCGACAACAGCTGATAAAGCGGGACCAAAGAAACAAAATCCGGGCAAATTACAACCTCGTAATCAGTTTTTTTAGCTAAACCGGTTTTAATCTTTTTGGCTAAAGCGGTACTTGAATCGACGTCTTCATTCATTTTCCAGTTGGCAATCACTATCTTCTTCCTTTTCATGAAATCCCTCCTTTTTCCAGCAATACTTCTATCGCCGGCATTTTTTCTCCTGATAAAAATTCTAAAGCGGCTCCTCCCCCCGTAGTAATATAATCAAAATGCTCATGTGAGCTTCGTGCTTTCACTGCTGCAATCGTATCTCCTCCTCCGACAATGGATAGGGTCTCGGAATTACTTACGAGCTTTGCGATTGCCCTGGTCCCACTTGAGAATTTATCGAATTCCGTAATTCCCATCGGTCCATTCCAGAAAACCGTACCGGCAAATTTAATCGGCTCAGAATATTTAGTTATAGTTTGCGGTCCGATATCGACAATAACATCATTTTCTTTAATCTCTTCAAGAGATTTATTAGTTATTTTAGCACTCTCTGATATTGTCTTTGCCACAACAACGTCATCCGGCATTAATACTTCCACGCCCCTGTCCCTGGCTTCTCTGAGAATATCTTCCGCTTCCGTTAAAAATTCTTCTTGATAATAGGATTTTCCTAAATCGTAGCCTTCAGCGGCAATCAAAGTATTGGCAATCCCGCCGCCGACAATAACAATGTCGGCTTTCTCAATAATCTTCTTTAAAAGACTTAGTTTTGTCTCAATCTTTTTACCGCCGACAATAACTAAAAAAGGCTTTTTAGGGTCGATGAGCAATTGGGATAAAAATTGATATTCTTTTTCAAATAGCAAACCCGGATAAGCCGGAAGAAACTTACTTATTCCAACCATTGAGGCATGCTGACGATGCGCGTTAGCGAAAGCGTCTTGAACAAAAACATCCCCCAGCTGACTGATCGCTTCTGCAAAAGCAATATCATTGAGCTCTTCTCTGGGATCAGTTCTCAAATTTTCTAACATCAAGATCTCTCCGGGCTTCAATGCTAGGGCAGCCTTTTTTGCCTCTTCTCCAACTATGTCATAAGTAAAGAGAACCTTCTCTTGAATTAATTTCTCTAATTCCTTGGCAACCGGCTCAAGTGAAAATTTCTGAGACGATTTTCCGCCCGGTCTTCCCAAATGAGAGATTATTATCACAGCTGCTCCAGAATTTAAAAGAAATTTCAAGGTCGGTAAAGTTTGAGTGATTCTTTCATTATCTTCAATCTTTAATCCCCTGAAAGGAACATTATAATCAACTCTCAAGATTGCCTTTTTCCCCTTTAAATCAGCTTGTTTTAAAGAAGTCATCCTTCCTCCTTTGAAATAAGAATAATAGATTTTTGGTAAAAAGTGAAGCTTCTCTCTGTTCAAAAAAAGACTGGCTTTGCCAGTCTTTTTATTATTATTAAATTCTATTTTTTCTCATAGGCGCTTACCAATATAGAGCGCTAGATCACAAATCCGGTTGGAATAACCCCACTCATTATCATACCAGCCGACTGCCTTGAGAAGATTGTCACCTATTACTTTAGTCAAAGGCAAATCAATGATTGCAGAAAAAGCGTTTCCCTTAAAATCTGTTGAAACCAAGTTTTCATCATTAACCGTTAAGAGGCCTTTCATCTCAGCTTCAGCCACTTTCTTGAAAGCTTCATTAGCTGCTTCGACGGTAACATCGACCTTTGTTTGAACAACTAAATCGATTATTGAAACAGTTGGTGTTGGAACTCTCATGGCATAGCCATCGAGCTTCCCTTCTAGTTCCGGAATAACGCTTCCTATGGCCTTTGCCGCTCCTGTTTTTGTCGGAATAATATTGAGGGCAGCTGCTCTGGCCCTTCTCAAGTCATCATGAGGTAAATCAAGGATTCTTTGATCGGTTGTATAGGCATGAACGGTTGTCATAAAACCTTTCTCAATCCCAAAGTGGTCTAGGATCACCTTTGCCATTGGAGCTAGGCAATTAGTAGTACATGAGGCCATTGAGATAATATTATCATTCTCTTGATAGGCTTCTTGATTGACGCCAAGAACTATCGTCCGATCAACATTCTCTCCGGGAGCTGTAATAATTACTTTTTTGGCGCCGGCCTTTAAATGACCCCCGGCTTTGGTCCCGTTAGTAAAAATCCCTGTTGCTTCTATCACAACATCAATCCCAAGCTCCTTCCATGGAAGATTCGCCGGCTCTTTTTCGCTAAAGGTTTTGATGGCTTTGCCACCGACTCTTATTTCCTTAGAAGTAGCGGTAATCGAAGTATCAAAGACACCATAGTTTGAATCGTGCCTAAGCAAGTGGGCCAAAATCCTGTTTTCGGTAAGATCATTGACGGCAACCACTTCAATATTCGGATATTTTTCATAAAAAATTTTTAAGACTTGCCTTCCAATTCTGCCAAAACCATTGATTGCAACTTTCATATCACTTCCTCTTTTTATCTTTTATTCTTACAAGTAAATAATTAACGACTGACAATATAACAGCTTATTATTTGACGTTAGCTATTTTCTTTTTAGTTTATCAACTTCCTAATTCTTAACTGCCCACTCTGCTTTTTTAATTTTTCTCCTTCTTCGCTAAAATAGAGTTTATCTGATCGAAAGCGAAAGCAGGCAAGCTTTTCACTTAATTATATGTCTTTATCCCCCCGGCCGAAACTACGTCTTCTCGGGAAATACTGAATTCTTTTGAAGCGGCAATATAATTACCATTTTCATTTTTTAAGATCCGAAAAGACTTGACTGAATCTGCTGGCTTAAGCTCACCGGCTGTCAGCCCACCTGATCCCGGATAAGCATAGTTCTCAAGGATATTATTCCAGGAACCATTAATTTTTTCCTGAACGGTATAAGTTCCTCTCTCAAGATAAAAGGCAGCTGAAATAGTTTCATCAGTTACCGATTTGGTAGCCGTTACGGAGGCTGCTAAAGATTGGAGATTCGCGCCGGTAGGAGTCCCGGTGGCAGGCGGAACTGTTGTCGTTGCACTCTCTTCTGTTGTGTTAGTATCTTGCTTTATCTTCCCTTCAATTTCAGTAGAGGTGGTAGTACTGGTAGTCATACTCTCCTCAACTGTTCGGTTTCGGGAAGACTCATAAAGAATTGCCCCAGTCGCTCCAATAAAAAACACTCCTGCCAAGAGAATTATCACTTTTTTTGGGCTTATCTTAGTCATTACTTTAATTATATTCGAAGTAATAGAGGTGTAAAGTGAAAAAGCCAATTTCCTTGAAGAAAGAGCCCTTTTCTGCTATAATTTCATGGTATTTTCTAGTTACTCGGTATTTTTCTCGAGATGATGAGGCGCCTTCGTCTAGGGGTCAGGACGCCAGGTTTTCATCCTGGTAACACGGGTTCGAATCCC
>CAZAFQ010000071.1:0-2263 GCA_964484885.1 uncultured Candidatus Saccharibacteria bacterium
AATTTGTTTTATGGTCTTCATTTGCCCTTTCGACTAGCTCGTTAATTTTGTTCCTATACTCTCTCAAAAGCTCCCTTTGACCTGCTAGGGTTGAGCTTAGTTTGACTCCCCGGTGTTTGGGTAGTTTTTTGATTGGTTCTTTCATCTTTTCCTTTCAAGAACGGCTAAAAGGGTAAATCATCTGGATTGCAATCCTGTGGCCTTTCAATCCTTTTAGTACCGCAAATTTCAGCCATACCGTCTAAATAATTGTCAAAGCTCTCTCCGAATTGTCTTTTATGCTCGGCCTCTCTTTCTTGTTCTTCTTGTATTGCAGCCGCTTCTCGTCTTTCCCATTCAATCGGGTCTTTATCATACAGCTCTTGCTCTTCGTTTATTCTTCTAATACCCTCAGGTGTATTTGGTACTGATAAATGTTGTGGTCTGCTCATTTTTTCCTTTCAAGACCTGCCTGCCGGCAGGCAGGATGGCTAGGTGCGGGACCGGAAGGATTTTACCGAATTTTGGGAGAGCGTTAGCCCCCTCCACCTATCTCCCGCACTTAACCATCCTTTTTTGGTTTATCCTAAATTTTTCTCCATTTCTTTCCGGTAAGGACTCAACTGCTCATCCTGCTGGCGCTTTTTCTCCTGATACTCTTTCCGCTTTCTGGTTCGCCACGATAACTTTTCTGTTTTATTTCTCTCATAAACTCTCTTAACGATCTTTTTCGGTAAAGCTGTGTTACCGATCCACCCACCCTTGATAGCGTACTCAAAAACATCAACTAACTCATCAGCGTACATAAGCGCAAGCGGCCTTGGAAATCGGTTTTTCGATAAGATCAAAACCGGATAATGATAAGGCGGACAGCCGCTAATAGTTTGCTTCCAAAACTCGCCAAGACTCCACGATTCCTGATTTTTACACTCCGTATGAATCGGTAAAAAGTGAACCGTTACATCTTCTTTTTTAGCCCCGCTTCCGCTATCGGCTCTGGCGTAAGCAAACGGCTCAAGTCCCCGGTGTTTCAAAATCTCCGCCCACCATCTCTCAAGCCGTCTGCCTTTTTCCTTTTTGCTGTGAACTGTGTTAGCCATGTTAGAAAGGAATCTCGTCCGGATCAATAACATCTTGCTCTTGTCCGTCAATTTTCCCTTTTCCCTGACTCTTGTCAAATTCGCCAGCCAAATCAACCTCGCCAACGGCCTCCGCACTCTGGTCTACTGGTAAGACAACTTCATCCGGAGCCACTTCTGTCGAAGCGCTAGGTTCCGACCTTCTCAAAAAAGTAAGTTCAGTAACCACGACCTCCGTTTTCCAATGTTTTCCACCGTGTTCGTCATCCCAGCTTCTGGTTTGCAATCTGCCCTGAACATGAACCTGACTGCCCTTTTTCAAAAACTGAGAAGCAACCTCTGCCGTCTTCCCCCAAAAAACCAAACTGGTAAATTCGGCCTGTTCTTTTTTCTCCCCGGTTTCTTTATCCTTCCACACCCGGTTAGTCGCAACTGTAGCATTTGCCACCGCCTGACCGTTTGGAGTAAACCTCAACTCAGGGTCTTTCGTTAAATTACCAAGAAGAACCACTAAATTTACGCTACTTGCCACTTTTTACCTCCTTTCTCTCCGCAACGCTTTTAGGAAAAACCGCCATCGGAATAAATTTATTATTCTCCCGGCTGACCTTCCTAATCATTATCTTAGTCGGCATTGTACCGAATTTTCGGGTTAACATTTCAATATCAATAGTCATAACCGCCCTCGATCCATCTTTGAGCTTTATCGGTTCGCCGGGAATAGTTATATCCCGGCTTGCCATTGTTTTTTCTACTTTTTTTGTATCAATGTCCATCAATTTACCCCCTGATTAACTTTAGTAACCTTAAGAATTGTCGGGCTGACTACCCCCGGCTCAAAATACATTTCCATATAAAAAGTATTATCCTTTCCCTTTTCTTTCTTAAAGAGGATCATAAACGGAGCGCCGCCAAACTGAAAAATTATCTTCCGCAAATCAACAACCGAAAAATTAACTCCCTTTTCATCAGAAAACTGAATCGAATCAGTCTTAACAACGATATGTTTTAGCTTTTTCTTTTTAGTTTTTTTTGCCATTGACAATCTCCCGCTTAAAATAGGCGCTTAACAAACTCTGATCGACAAAAACAAAAGTCACCAACTCCCAACCTTCCCGGCCAAAATTGTTTAGTTTGTATAGTGAAATTGAACCGTTATCCGGGTTTTGAAGAATCGAGCCGTCAACCATCTGGTATTCAAACTT
>CAZAFQ010000071.1:2273-3738 GCA_964484885.1 uncultured Candidatus Saccharibacteria bacterium
ATATCAAAAACATAGCTCTGGCATCTGCCTCTGACCTTGGATAGTTCTTTTTCTTATTATCAAATAGGTGATATTGATAGTCAGTTATCTTGTCATATAGATTTTTTCTCTCTCGGATAAGTTTATAATTTTCAGAAACTGCAAATTTAATATCAAAAAATACTGTTCCATCTTCGTTAAATTCAGTTAAAAAACTACCCACATAAGGAAAATCCATCAACAAATCTCCTAATTCTGCAACTGTAAAGGCTGAAAGATGTTCGTCCTCATCACATTCCCATTCTCCAAATGCAACGATTTTGTTCCCCATATATTCGTTTTCGCCAACGAGATATTCTTCCCAATAAAACAAACTGTTTTGTGGAACGCCAAGCTCTTTGAGTTTTTTGGACAGTTCTAAACTAGTTACTTGTTGTTCCAATTTCATATTCTAAATCCTAATGATTTTAATAATGCTTTAAAGAGTACTTTCATTGCATTGTTTGCCATGTAGAATGAGTAACTAAACATTCCTCGAATAACCTTCCAATCATCAATAGATAAAAATTTAGAATCTAAATTTAAAACTTCTTGAACATATTTTAGCTCTGTTGGAGTTGGAATCTTAAATGTATTTTTCATATTTTTTACCTGCCATTAAGGTATAGTTACCAAATTGTTTAGCTTGTATAGTGAAATTGAACCGTTATCCGGATTTTGAAGAATCGAGCCGTCAACCATCTGGTATTCAAACTTTGCTCTTTTCATTCGATCACGCTCCATTTAACTGTTATAACCCCACGGCTTACCGGAGCCAACTTTTCAAATACCGCCTTGCTCAAGTCAAACCCCCGGCCTTCAACGAATGGGCCACGATCATTGACAACACACTCTGCCGTCATTCCTGAATTTATTTCCATCAGTTTAACCTTCGTGCCGAAGGGAAGCGTCTTATGGGCGCAAGTCATGGCCTCACAACTGTAAATCTCACCGTTAGCTGTCTTATTCCCCTCAAACCCCTCGCAATAATAACTGGCTCTCGTTATATCTTTAGGAACTTTAACAACCGGAGCCGAAGTCGGCGTTGGAGTCGGGACTACCTGCTCTTGAGCCTCAACAACAACTGGCGAGACTAACTTCTGCTCCGATTGCATATTTGAATATGATCCGACCAAAAAGGGGGCTAAAATCAGAAGACCGATAAAAATTTCTTTTTTCATATCTATCTAGTATTACCAATATCCTATCAGAATTATCAAGAATTGTCAAGAGGGTATTTTAGGTTTGGTTAGAGCCTACCCTTCAAAATTTGGTTGAGCTTACCCCGCAATTTGTCAGCCATCGGGTGATCTGCCTCATTTAACAACTCCGGCCATTTATCCCTAATCGTGTTATACCACCCCAAAACTCGCTCAAGATCGCCTCTAATAAAAGACACGCTCACGCAAACAAAATTCTGGTCTATTTCTCCCTTCGACTTTTTAAT
>CAZAFQ010000072.1:0-3729 GCA_964484885.1 uncultured Candidatus Saccharibacteria bacterium
AGATAATAGAGCACTCTCGAAAGTTTTATGGAAAGAAAAAAGAAGAAGTGGAAAAAGAGATTGGGGATTGGTATGTTCCAGTTTTAGAAAAAGATTTGCAATCTGAAAAAAGAAATAGTTATCAAGGTCACCAAAAGACAAATGAAAATAGAATTGAGAATGATTATAAAAAAATAGAGAAAAAGACTTTTGATGACAGAAGAGTTAGGGAAGAAAGATCAAATGGAAGAACTCGTTCTAGAAGAAAAGACAGAGACATAGACAATACCGATATTAGCAAAATTAGAGAAGAGGAGAGTAAGGCTAAAGAAAAACTAAGTTCTAATAGCACTTCTTTAAAAGAGGCTTTAGAAAAGGCTATGCAGGCTGAAAAAGTGCGACAAAATAATGTTGTTAAAAAAGAAAAACCTAGAGCTTCCAAAGTTGAAAGAGTCGAAAAAAGAGAAGAGGTAAAAGAAGTGCCAGAGAAAATACTTAGAGATTTGGTAGATGAAGAATAGTTTAAAAAGGTTTTGAAAATAGTCTCTTTTGTGTTATAATTTTTTTCTAAACTTTAAATCTTTTATTTTAAAAGATTTTTAGTTTGGATGGCCTTATCGTCTAACGGTTAGGACACGTCCCTTTCACGGATGAAATCGGGGTTCGATTCCCCGTAAGGTCACCTTAAAGAGCTAGCACGAGAAGCTTGTGAATTTATAATGAATCATAGACTTTCACAAATTAAAGTAACAAACTATAAATCAATTATTGATGAAACTTTTGAGTTATCAGACTACACGGCGCTCGTCGGTTACAATAACGCTGGAAAATCAAATATACTTAGTGCAATAAAATGGCTATTACGTAGAACGAGCTTGAGTTCTGAGTATTTCAACCAGGCTGATCAGCCAATAATTATTGAGGGTAAGATCGAAGGAATAAGCTCGGCTTTGCTACAAACAATGGATCCTGGTCATAAAACCAGTATAGAAAAATACGTTACTGGTGAAGTATTAAAAATTAAACAAATCCAAAATTCGCCAGGTGATTCAGTCGCAAAAATCAAGATTGAAGTATACGACGATGTTAACAATAAATACGTTCCCAATCCAAACGGATTGACTGAAGCATTATCTGCTCTTTTCCCTGAACCGATCCAAATTGGTGCAATGGAAAATGCAGAAGAAGACGTAAGTAAGTCAAAGGCGGGTACTACAATTGCGAAACTACTCGCTGAGATTCTTGGTCCGATTGAAACTCAATATGGTACGGATGTTAAAAATGCCCTTGATAGCGTAAAGGGTCTTTTGAGTGCTGATGGAAATACTCGTGTTGCAGAATTAAATAATTTTGATACTCAAGTAAATAGTAAAATTGATTCATTTTTCCCTGGAATAAATATTAAAATTCATATACCAACACCAGAGTTAAAAGAAGTTTTTAATAAAGGGACAATTAAGGTTTATGAGGAACAAATATTAAACGGGCGAGATGTATCATCGCTTGGTCATGGAGCACAAAGATCTATACAGATGGCGTTAATTCAGCATTTAGCAGAATTAAAAAGAACAAACCAAGGTTTTGCAACAAACACACTATTGCTTGTTGATGAGCCGGAATTATACCTCCATCCTCAAGCCATTGAAGTTGTTAGAGATTCATTTAAAAAGCTATCGACTCAGGGATATCAAGTTATTTTCTCGACACATTCTCCAATGATGATAACGTCGGAGGACATTGCAACAACAGTTCTTATTCAAAAAAATAAAACAAGAGGAACTTTTGCGCGTAAGACTTTATCATCAGCAATCGCACAAATTGAAAAAAATGCCCCACATCAAATTGAACTCTTGTTTTCTTTGACTAATTCAAGTCAAATATTATTTTCAGAAAAGATAATACTAACTGAGGGCGCTACTGAACATAGAATCATGCCTGAATTAATAAAAATTGAGACAAGTAGAACTCTAGGACTACATAAATGTGCCTTAGTCTCACAGGGTGGTGTAGAAAACACAAAAAAATCAATGGACATTTTGCATGTAATGGATTTGCCTGTAAAAGCAATTGTTGATTTGGATTATGCTTTCAGAGGGGCGATTACAGATGGTTTTATTACTGCAAATGATACAGATATAAAAGCTTGCCTAAGTCATTTAAAATCAATTTCAACAGTGAATAATATTGCACTTGATCCTGCTGGTTTGCCAACAAAAAAATTTGCAAACGGAGATTCAGCATTACGAGCAAGTGATGCGTATGAGATATTAGCTTCCGAAGCAACTATTCAAAAAAATATCGAAGCAATTCATAAAAAATTACTTGCGAACAATATCTGGGTATGGAAAACAGGGGCAATAGAAAAACCTCTAGGCTTGAAATCAAAAAACGATCAAGAGTGGTCAAATTTTTGTGAAAATGTAAAAAAGAATACTTTAGATAGAGCAGCAATAGATGCTACTGAGATTAGGAAATGTATAACCTGGTTATTAAATTAACTTCTAATCTGAAAAAGATATATGTCTAAATTTTCATACACAGAAGATCATGATCAAAGATACCGACTAGTCATAGAACAGTTGGAGGTTTGTGCTGAGTTAATCAAATCCGATTCCCCGAACAAGGCTCGTATGGCAATTATCCTGTTAGATAATTTGGCGGATATCTTAATGCTTAGATACTGCGACTATAAATTTTCTGAAGATAGGTTTTTTAGTTTATACAACAAGCCAAAATACACTAAAGAGCAACTTAAAAAGGCAAAAGATAATATTCATGGAAAGGTAGAGATGATTAGAAACAATGCGAAAGCTATCTTGACCAAGAAAGATGAGACCATTATTTCCGTTTGCCATTCTTATCGAAATTCCGCACAGCATAACGACGAACACAATCCTCAGATGACCGCTGTAATAGCTCGTGTGCTCTTTGTCACTGTCGGCAACTTATTTGTAAAAATTCAGCATAGTGGGCATGCTGTATATTTTGCCAGCAAGGCTCCAAAGTGGTTACAGAAATACTCTGGTGATAATAAGATCGTTTATAGAGAACTCGCCGCACAGATTGTAAAACAACTACAGAAAGGAATTTCTATAAGTTTGCCTAACGTGAAGAAGATTATTTTATTTGACCTACAATCAAGAATTGAAGATATTGACGAGCAATCGTCGGAGCTTCCTTTTACGGAGGCAAAGGATTTAAGCCATATGCTTAAGATGTTTGAGTATCAAAACAGTGACGAATATAAAGCATTGGGTGCGAATGTTTATGATGCAAAATATCGAATCGAAAGTAATACCATTACTTATCATGATGGATTTTTGAAGTCAGGAGCAAGAGAACAGGATGAGATATTAAGACAAGCTTATATACCAAACGCTACATACCAAGCCTACTTAAAGATTAAAGCTCGCTACAAAAGTATTTCTAAAGAAAAAGATCTGCAATCAACCCTTAAGGCGTACGAAAAATTTAGCAGACCACTAGAAAGGTTTGAATTACTGTTCGGGCAAGCATTAGATCAATGGTGGCAATGGCAGGATTTATTATCAGACATGGCTCGAGGAAAGTAACATTTCACCTACGCACGAGAAGGCTCAGACTGATATACTAAAAAGGTCTTAAATCGCCTTGTGGGGCAATGAACAGATGGGTTCTATCTGCTGAACGCTCACAATTATTCAAAAAGCTACTCTTAGTGGGTAGTTTTTTGCTAAGCTAATTATGCAAAGTGTGATTTTTAAAAACTCA
>CAZAFQ010000073.1:0-3477 GCA_964484885.1 uncultured Candidatus Saccharibacteria bacterium
TGTCTAGCTTTGCCTTTTTGGTACATATCCTCATTGATTATTCTATTCCCAAACATAAGCTTTAGTCAATGACTCTTATGACAAAGATAAGGTAAAAGTTATTAGTTTTTAATGAAGAGCGATATGCTTTCTCTCCTATTTCCACAGAGAGCTTTTTTTATAATCATCCAGGTTTTCGAGAGCGAGACCAGTGCCTTTGGCAACACAGAGTAGGGCGTCATCTGCAACATAAGCTGCCACTCCAGTTGTCTTGGCTAAAAGCTTATCAAGATTTTTCAAGAGTGAACCGCCGCCGGTCATAATCATGCCTCTGTCAATAACATCACTTGCTAGCTCTGGAGGAGTTTTTTCTAGCACCGATCTGACTGCCAGCACGATTTTATCAAGCTCATTTTGAATTGCCTCGGTTATTTCCGACGAAGTAATAACAATTGTTTTTGGTAGTCCTGCAATCGTGTCTCTTCCTCTTATTTCCATCGTTTTTTCTTTTGTCAGGGGTAAAGCGCTTCCAATTGTGGTTTTAATTTCTTCAGCAGTTTTATCACCGACGGCCAGGCCATATTTCTTTCTGATATAGTCTGAGATGCTCTGATCAAGTTTGTTTCCTCCTATTCGAACTGAGCTTGAAGCAACGATACCGCCCAGCGAAATGATTGCTACTTCAGTTGTTCCGCCTCCAATATCTACGATCAAATTACCGGCCGGCGCATCAATTGGAATGTCGGCACCGATAGCGGCGGCAACCGGCTCGGGGATTATATATGCTTCTTTTGCCCCTGCCTGCCTGGTAGCATCAATAACCGCCTTTTTCTCAGTTGAAGTCGCTCCGGCGGGAACAGATATCATCACTTCGGGTCTAAAAAGTCTGATCCCCCCACTGACCTTATTAATGAAATAGCGGATCATCGCTTCCGTTACGCGGTAGTCGGCAATGACCCCATCTCTTAGAGGCCGATAAGCTATAATCGCCTCGGGGGTTCTTCCAATCATTTCTTTTGCTTCTTCCCCCACGGCCAGAACTTTATTATCATCACTTACCGCAACAACAGAAGGTTCATTGATGATTATTCCTTTTTTCGGAGCATAAACCAGGACATTGGCGGTGCCTAAGTCAATTCCGATTCTATTAGCAAGTAGTGCCACTGGCAGCTCCCTTTTTTTCTTCTAATCTTGTTATTTTCGCTCCTAAACTTGTCAATTTCTCAACAATATTCTGATAACCTCGATCAATAATTTCTGCATTTAAGATGGTACTCTCGCCTTCCGCAATTAAGGCAGCAATAATCAGCGTAGCGCCTGCCCGTAAGTCTAGGGTAGTGATTTTCTTACCATAGAGTGTAGTTGGACCGACAATTATGGCACGATGTTGATCAGCGATTGTGGCATTTGCGCCCATTTTCTTAAGTTCTTTAAGATAATTTAATCTCCCCTCATACATTGACTCATGGATATATGATGATCCATTAGCCAGGGTTGCCAAGATTGCAAAGGGGGCCTGTAGATCAGTTGGAAAGTGAGGTGCCGGCGCCGTCCAGATTTTAACCGGTCGAAGATGAGAAGATTTCTCAATAGTAATAGAGTTTTTATCTGTTTTGAAATTTACATTAGCTTCTTTTAACTTTTGCAGGAAAGAATAGTTCATTTTTTCAGGTTCTATGTTTTCAATGACTACTTCTCCATTAGTCGCAGCTGCGGCAATAATGTATGTTCCAGCTTCGATTTCGTCAGAAATAATGCGATAGTTAATCGGTAATAACTCTTTTACTCCCCTGATGAACAGTTCGTGAGTTCCTATTCCCTCAATTTTCGCGCCCATTTTGTTTAAAAATCGGCAGAGGTCTTGAACATGGGACTCTACGGCGGCCAGCTTGATCGTCGTGCTCCCCTCAGCCAGAACGGCAGCCATGATGATATTTTCGGTGGCGGTCACGCTCATTTCGTTCAAGGTTATCTCTGTTCCAATAAGCTTTTGCGCTTTTATCGAGTAAGTATCATTATTCTCAGATACAGTTGCCCCCATTTTTGATAAAGCTTTAAAATGAGCGTCAAGTGGTCTGTTTCCGATAAAACATCCACCGGGTGAAGGAAGATTAACTTTTCCGTTTCTTGCTAACAAGGGGCCAACCAAGAGAATTGAGGCCCTCATTCGACGCACGAGAATTCTGTTTGGCTCTCGCCCATTGATTTTTGTGGTATCAATGGTTACAACGTTATTTCGCGCTATCTCCACCGTTCCGCCAAGTTCCTCGATAATTCTTAGCATGTTTCTGACATCTTCAATTTCCGGAACGTTTGATAAAGTTGTCTTCCCTCTAGTCAGCAAGGTAGCAGAAATAATCGGCAGAGCAGCATTTTTTGAGCCCTCGATTTTTACTGATCCTTTTAATTTTGCCGGTCCATTTATAATAATTTTAGCCATTTTTTCTCTCATTAAACGCTATTGATTATACCACTGATTGAAAATGTTGGAAACGCCGCCTCTATCTCATATCTTACCAAATGGCAAATCATTTAGTATAATCATTGTTATGGTAAAAGGTCGGTCTAGAATTTATTGGTATTTTTTGTATCCATTGGTAGCGATTATTTTTGGGATTGTCTGCGTTTTTTTCGTTTTTTCTGCAAGGGGTTACAACTTCAAATTTGAAGACAGTAGGTTGAGGATTGAAAAAACAGGGATGATTATTGTTAATTCTCATCCCAATGGGGCTGAGATTTATTTAGACGGAAAAAAATTAGATAAAAAAGCGCTTCCTTTCTTCTCTACCAAAATTGATAATTTGTTACCCGGGAAATATGTTGTAACAGTAAAGAAAGAAGACCATCAAACTTGGGAAAAAGAAGTCGAAGTTTTCCCGGAAGCCGTTACTTGGGCTGACTATGTTTTGCTTTTCCCTCAGGAAATTACCTTGAACGAGATGAAATTTTCCGATCAAGAGGTCACGGCGGTTCTTAGAAAAAAATCTAACTACTCATTGATAAAAAGCCTGAATAAAGAACAAACCGACCTTTCAATAATTAATAATACTAATGGCGAGATTAATACTCTAGGCTTAGCACCTTTATTTTTTGAAAATAACCTGATGAATATAGACCTAATCGATTGGTCTGAGAACCGAAGATATGTTTTGGTAAGAGCCGAAAGTCCCCAAGGTGCCGGTTACTACATAATTGACAACAGCTCAAAATCATTGATTGATGTTAATAAAATTTTTAAGATAAATTTTGATTCCCTAGCCTTTAATGAAAATGATTCCAACACTCTTCTTGGAATTAAGGAAGGCGGGCTATATGTTGTGACTCTTTCCAGTAGCACGATTTCAACTACGGTTGACTTGGGGGTCGTTTCGGCAATTGCCCAAGGGGATCGCTTATATTATATTAAGGGTTCAACAAATGGCAGGGTTTTGATTCAATCAGGGATTAACGGAAATAATAAAATAACAGTTACTTCGGCGGTGCCAAAGGGTTCTGACT